>NZ_JBEPEL010000002.1:0-234955 GCF_040300825.1 Streptomyces sp. NPDC000229 | reverse complement strand
GGTCGTACTGGTCCTGCGGATACTGCTGGTCGTAGGTGCCGGAACCGTCGTCGTAGCGGTGGGCGTTGTAGCGGTAGTTGTTGTACTGCTCCTTGTCGGGGTTCGCGGCGTCCGGCTTGTCGGCGCCGGTGAACTGCTTCTCGTCGTCCGAGCCGTACGCCGTGTAGCCGTAGGTGGCACGGGTGTTGCCGTCGTCCTTGGTGATGGCCTCGATGTCACCCTTGGGGTGGTAGAGGTACTGCGAGTACTCCTTCGTGGCGTCGGTGTTGTGCTTGATCTGGGTGAGCTTCTGGCCCCAGGGCGAGTACTGGTAGGACTTGGTCGCCTTGCCGGCGACCTCCTCCCGCAGCACCTTGGACTCCATGCCCAGGTAGGTGAAGAGCGTCGTCTTACCCGTAGTCCCGGACGTGGTCTGGGACGCGGTGCGGTCGAAGGCGTCGTAGACGTACGTGGTCGACTTCGCCGACGTACCCGTACCGGCCGTGTACTTGGCGATCCGGTCGAAGCCGTCGTACGTGTACTTCTCCTGCACGGACCCGTTGGAGGACACCGTGTCCAGGCGGCCCAGCGGGTCGTAGTTGTAGGTGGCGGAGACGCCACCGGCCGTCGTCTTCAGCAGGCGGTTGCGGTCGTACGTCGACAGGGTCTTCGCACTGCCGGTCGTCTGCTCGACGATGTTGGAGTTGCCGTCGTAGACGTACTCCTCCGTGCCCGCCGCGTCGCCGGTCTTGGTGACCTTGGCGATACGGTCCTGCGGGTCGTAGGCGAACGTCGAGACGGTGTCCAGGTAGTCCGCCGCGTTGTCGGCGTTCATCACCTTCGCCGTGTCCTTGGAGCGGTTCCCGTTCGGGTCGTACTCCAGGTCGTGCGAGGCGACGACCGTGCCGCCGCTCTTCTTCTCCACCTGCGACTTGACCGCGCCGTTGAGCCAGTAGGCGTAGTCGACGGTGTTGCCGTTCGGCTTGACCTGCTTGAGCGGCTGGCCGCGGTCGGTGTAGGTGAAGGTGGTGATCTGCTGGTTGCCCGCGGTCGGCGAGTCCGCGTTCGTGATCTTGTTGATCATGTCGCGGATGTCGTACTCGGACTTCGACCACGTCACATCGTGCGTGGTCGTGACCGGGTTGCCGTTGGCGTCGTACGTCAGCGCGGTGGTGTTCTTCACCGTGCTGCCCAGCTTCTCCTCGACCTTCGACAGCTGGTTCAGCTCGTCGTAGGTCATCGTGTACGCGTCGGCCTTCGCGCCCGGTGAGAGGTCCTTGACCTCCGTGAGCAGACCGTTGACGTCGTAGCGGTAGGTGAAGTCCTTCTTCTCGTTGTCGACGTCGCCCGCGTTCGAGCGGACGAGCTTCACGCCGTCGGCGACCACCGTGCCGTCGGCCGCGTCCGTGAGCGTGATCTTCTGGGTGCCGGACTCCGTGAAGGAGTACGAGCCCAGCGAGACCCACTCGCCCTTGCGCTGCGTCTGGTTGACCGGCTTGGTGACCGAACCGGACGCGTGGGTGATCTGGAACGGGGCGTTGGTCGCCGCGCCGGTCACGTCACCGTGCCGGACGAAGACCTCATACGTACCGTTCTGCGGGATGGTGAGCTGCCACGTGAAGGACGACAGGCCCAGGCCCTTGGGGGCGGTGCGGGTGTCGTAGCCCCACTGGCCGGTGACCGTGGACGTGGGCCAGGTCCCCTGCGAGGCCGTGTTGTGGACGTCGGACGAGTCGACGACCACGACCTGGCTGCCGACGGGGATACCGTCGTCGGAGCGGGCCTTCTGGTTGCCGGACGGGTAGAAGTCCCACGTCATCGTCCGCTGCGACGAGCCACCGGCCGAGGTCAGCGTGTTCTTCGTCTGCTGGCCCAGGTTGTTGTAGTCGTACGTCGTGGTGATGTCGAACGGGTCCTTCGCGGACTTCGTCCAGCCGTTGTCGTAGTAGGTGTAGTGGGTGTCGTTGCGGACCGTCTGCCCCTGGGACGGCGGCGCGGAGACCCGCTCCAGCTGGCCGACCGCGTCGTAGAAGAAGAGTGTCCTGTCCGGGGTGTTGTAGCGGGTGTCGTCCTTGTCGAACGGGCGGAGCTGCTCCTTGACCCGGTTCAGCTCGTCGTAGATCGTCTCGGACGTGTAGTCGGTCGCGTCGTCCGTCGTCTCGACGCCGCGCGGGCTGATCTCCTTCGTCTTGTTGCCGACCTCGTCGTACTCCAGCCTGGTCGTCCGGTAGGTGATGTTCCCGGAGCCGTCCTTGGAGTACGGGACCTTCACCTCCTTGGTCAGGCCACGCCGGTCGAAGACCATCTCGGTCGTGTTGCCCTCGGCATCCGTCGACTTGTCGACGCGACCGTCGAGGTCGTAGTTGACCGTCGTGAAGGCGCCGGCCGCGTCGATCGTCTTCGTCACCCGGTGGTTCAGGTCGTAGACGTACTTCGTGGTGTAGTCGGTGGTGTCCGCCGTGGCGTTCTTCTTCGGGTCGACGACGGTGACCAGGTTGCCGACGTTGTCGTACTGGCTGGAGACCTTGTCGCCCTTGGCGTTGACCACCGAGACCGGCTGGTAGATCTCGTCGTAGGTGTACGTGGTCGTGTAGTCGCCCACCGTCGCCGTCAGGTTGCCCTTGGGCTCGGTGACCGTCTTGACGTTGCCGACCTTGTCGTACGTCGTGGTCGTGCGCCGCTCGTCGTCGGTGTCGAGGTCCTTCGGGGCGAGCGAGGCGGTGACCTGGTCGGCCGCGTCGTACACGGAGGAGGACTCGGCGCCGTTCGGCGAGAAGACCTTCACCATGTTGTTGTTGGCGTCGTACACCGGCGCCGGGGTGGTGATGAAGACACCCGCCGCCTGGTCCTTCGGCTGCTTCTGCTCCAGCGGGCGGCCGAAGTAGTCGTACGTCTGGGTGACCTTGGCACCCTTGGCGTTGATCACCTCGGTGGTGTTGCCGCGCTCGTCGTAGACGAAGGTCGTGACGTTGTTCAGCGCGTCGGTGATCTTCTTCGGGTAGCCGGCCGGGCCGAAGTCCGCGTAGAACGTGGAGTGCCCGTTGGCGTCGGTCTGCTTGGTGGGCTGGCCGTACCCGTCGTACTCCGTCGTCGCCGTGTAGTCACCGGCGGTCGTCGTGGCGACGCCCTCCGGGTCCGTCACGGACGTCTGGTTGCCGAACTGGTCGTAGCCGAACTCCCAGGTGTTGCCCAGCGGGCTCGTCTTGCGCCACAGGTCGGCGGAGTAGCCGTCAATCCGCGTTTGGTACTCGAACTTCGTCGCCTTGTCCGGGTAGGAGGCCGGGTTGCAGTAGTCCGTGGGGTTGAACTGCGTCCAGGACTTGGTGACCTCGGCGTCCCACTGGCGCAGCGGGTAGCCCGTCTTCGCGTCGTAGCAGTACGCGGTCTTGGCGCCGTTGGCCTCTTCCATGTAGACGACGTTGTTGTCGGCGTCCCAGCTCAGCTTGCTGGTCTGCGCCTTGGCGTTCGTCATCTGCACGGGCCGGCCGAAGTCGTCCAGGACGTGGTCCGTGGCGCGCAGCTCGGCGTCGGTGACCTTGGTGTCGGTGAACTTGGTGTTGGCCGTGTTCGCCTTGTAGGCGAAGTTCGTGGCGCCGCCGAGACGGTCGGTGATCGTCTGGGTCCACCAGTGGTACTTCGGGTCGTCGCCCTCCTTGGGGTAGTAGTACGCCAGGGAGGTGCCGTTTCCGCGCGGGTCGGTCGCCTTGACGAGCTTGACGTTCTTGTTGCCCTGCGTCGCGTCGTAGGTGAACGCGAACACCTTCGGCTGCGAGGACGCCTCACCGTCGACGACCTGGCCGAGCAGGCCCTTGTCGGTGTAGTAGAACGTGATCTTCCGGCCCGAGACGTCCGTCATGGACTTCACGTGGTCGTAGATCTTGGAGTTGGTCAGGTTGGTGCCGGAGACCTTGGCGCCCGCATCGTTGATGTACTGGTACGACGCGTCGCCCTTCTTGTAGTACTCCAGGGTGAGCGACTGACGGCCGGCCGGGTCCGTGATGTACGTCAGGAACTTGGTCGGCTTGTTGTTGGACTTGCGCTCCTCGTAGGTGAACGTCTGCGTGTTGCCGTCGTTGTCGATCGCCGACGTCATGTAGCCGTCGCAGCCGAAGAGGAAGCGCGTCCCGTCGGGGCGCGTCAGCGTCCACGCGTCCGGCACCGGGTCCTTCGCAGGCTGGCAGTCCAGGTTCGCCTTGGGCGTGACCTTGAAGTGGACGCCCGCCGGGGCCAGCCAGCTGCCGTCGGCCTGCTTGCGGAAGACGTGCGTCGTACCGTCGCCGTCCGGCAGCCGGATCTCCGTCGGGTTGGGCTTCGGGTGGAACTCCAGCGGAGCGCCCAGCCGGGTGGGTCCGGAGATCTGGGCCGACCAGCCGTGCCCGAGGACCGTGTCGGAGGTGTCCAGGGTGTTGTACGCCAGGCGCGCGAAGGTGTTCAGCCCGCGGCCCGGGTTGTTGATGGCGTTGTACTGCCAGACGGTGTTGCCGGAGGCCAGGTTGTTCATGACCGTGGCCCCGGCGCCGGTGTTCTTGCCGGTGTAGCTGTAGAACTTCTCCAGGCCCAGCTGGTTGGAGGTCGGGTCCTCGATCGCCACGTTCTGCTTCAGCGACGGGATGCCGCCGGTGCCGGCGGACAGCCAGGTGCCGTCGGCGACCTTGCGGACGTCCCAGCCCAGCACGTACTCGCGGCGCTTGTTGCCCGAGTCGGAGTTGATGGCCGTGTTGACCTTGGCCTGGATCGTGGCGGACTTGCCCGGGAGCAGGGCCGGGATGGCGGTCTTGGCCTGGTTGCCCCCGGTGGTGACGTCCGTGCCGTCGGGGAGCTTCCAGGTGTAGGACAGCTCCCGCTCACCGGCCGCCCACGCGGTGGCGGTGGTGTTGGTGACGGTGAAGTCCACCGTGTAGGTGGAGTTCGGCGTCATCCGGGCCGGGGTCGTCGGCGCGTAGTACGTGTCCTCGGTGGTCGAGTCGACGTAGATGACCCGCATGTACGGGCGCAGCTGCGGATCGGAGGCCTCGGACGACAGGAACAGGGTGCGCTCCTGGGGGCCGGTGGTGGACTCGTCCTTGAGTTTGACGGCCACGCCCTTGTTGTTGGCGGGGGTCTTGACCCAGGACTTCATCAGTCCGGTGGCGTCCCACCAGTGGCGGCCGACTTCGTCGGTGATCTGCGGGACGGTGTCGGCGACAGTGGCGGACATGTCGCCGCCGGGTGTGGTCCAGGCGGTGGTCGCGTTGGCGTTGTTCCAGGTCGCCGTCGTCTCGGTGAAGTCACGGGTGAGCGCGTGGAGCTCGTAGACGGCGCCGTTGGAGTCGCTGAAGGTTTCCGCGCCCCACATGTAGAACGTGTTCTCCAGCACCGTGGCGGTGGTGGGGATGTCGCTGGTGGGGAACTTCAGCACGGCGCGGGTTTTGCCGTACGTGGAGGAGTTGTTGCCCACGCTCAGCCACGTCTGCGGCTTGTCCAAGGACATCAGCGAGTCATGGTTGGCCGTCGGCTGGGCGGAGGAGAGGGTGGTGTCCGTCTGGCCCGCCTGGATGATCTTCATCGTGCGGCCGGCCTTGGGGATGCCGACGACCCGGGTCGGCGAGCCGAGCAGCTCGCCGCTCTTGGTCTTGACCGCCAGCTGGTAGTAGTACGACTTGCCGATCTCGGCGGAGCTGGAGTCGGGAGTCGGTACGGCGGTGGTGTCGGTGTACGTCGTCGCGCTCGCCGGGATGGGGGCGACCAGCGTCGCGGCGGACGGCGTGAACGCCTGCTGCGTGGAGCGGTGCAGCTGGTACTCGACGATGTCCAGGCCGGTGTCACCGGTGGTGTTGCTGTACTTGGCCCACGACAGCTCCGGACCGGTGGAGTGCACCACGGTCGGCGAGTTCAGCGCCGCGCCCACCTTGCCGTAGGTGACCGTCAGGCGCGGGTAGGTGGAGGTCTCGCCGCCGTAGTCGTTGCCGTCGGCCGCCTCGTAACGCGGGCCGCCCAGTGGTCCGTTCGTTCCCTCATCGGTCGCCTTGATGACGAAGCCGTGGTTGGGGTTGGTTCCGGACACCCACCGCTGGACGGTGTCGGTGACGGGGAACTTGTGCCACTGGTTGTAAACGCCCGCCGGCTTGGTGATGGCGGCCGGGTTCACCAGCCGGACCGAGTCGGCCAGGGTACGGGTAGTGGCCGAACCGGTGTCACCGAGCACGATCTTGCCGGCCGTGCCCTGCGCCCAGGGATACTCGACCGTGTCGAGAACCTTCCACACACCACCGCTACCGGTCTGGTTGACCGTGTAGCTCTTGCTGCCACCGTTGTAGTGAACGGTGTACGGCGCTGCGGTGGCCGCGTCCGAAGCTGCGGGGAAGTGCACCTCGGCCCGGTAGGAATCGGCCTCCGGGACCTTCGGCTGCCAGCTGTAGGACTCGCCCGTCGCGGTGTTCTTGTTGTAGGCGTAGTCGTCGTACGTGGCCGCCCCGCCCGTCGTGGTGCCGCGCGGCCACTCACCGACCGCCGCGGTGCCCACCGACCCGTCGTCCAGCAGGACCGTGGTCGCCGACTGCTCACCCACCAGGGTGCTGGTGTTGGACCAGGTCGCCGTCGACTCGTCCCAGGCACCGGTCGCCCGGTGGACACCGATCGTGACCGCGTTGCCGTTGGTGGTGTGCGGCTGGTCGTAGTACATCTCCAGCCGAGCCGCGTCGATCTTCGTACCCGACGGGATCTCGTCGAGCGGGAACTTGATCAACGACCGGGCGATACCGGTGTCCGTCTTGCCGGCCGACAGCTTCCAGGTGGTGTTGAAGTTCACCCCCGCCTGGTCCGACAGCACCATCGCGTCCTGCGACTGCGACGCGTTCGGCGTCACCGTGATCGTCGGGTCGATGACGACCGGGTACTGTCGCTCCTTCGACGCCAGCCACGAGGCGTCCGGCGTGACGGTGAGCGTCCAGCCCTTGCCGTCCTTGGCACGGACGAGCTTCTGGGTGACCTTGGTGCTGTACGTGCCACCGGTCGGCGACAGCGTGTCCTTCTTCGCGTCCGTCATGTACGGCGCGGGGATCTCCATCACGGGCGTTTGCGGCGCCTCGCCGTACAGGGCGATGGAGCCGTCCTTGCGCACCTCGGGCGTCAGGCCCTCGGTGTCCAGGGTGAAGGTGAACTTCACCGGCCCGGCGGGGCGCTCGGCCAGGACGATGTTTTCCTTGACCTGCCCGGCGCCGACCACGTACTGGAGATCGGCCCCGGCCACGGCGTCCTTGTAGGTGACCGTGGAGCCCTTCGCCTCCGGCTTCAACGCCGCCTTGGCGCCCTGGAGGCCCAGGGTGACCGAGTGGCCGTCGGGAGCCTCGTAGCGCAGCAGCTTTCCAGGGCTCGTACCGAACGAACTGCGGCCGGTGTTGGTGGTGTTGGCGAAGCCCTGGGCGGTGGGCTTCACCGCCGGGTCGATCGACTTCCACGACGAACCGGAACGGTACGAGGTCGGCACGGCCGACAGCTCGGCCTGCACCCGTCCGTCCGAGAGCTGCCAGAAGCGCGCCTGCGCGGTGCGCTTGTCGGTCAGCTCCTTGACCCGCTTCGGCGCGGGAAGCGCCTTGCCCTTGGGCAGCTTTTCGCGGCTGGGTATCTCCAGCTTCCCGCCCTCGGGCGGGGCCGCCGCGGATTGCTCCTCGTCGTCCGAGAACCAGCCCGCGATGGTGTCGACAACACCCTTGTCGTCACCATCGCCCGGCGCTCCTGGCGGAGCCGCGTAGGCGAGCTGCGGGAGCAGCGTGCCCGCCACCGCCGCCGCCACCAAACAGGAGACGTATCTCCTGTACGGAATCTTCACATCGATGCCTTTCACGGTGCGCCCATTTCGGCGCATGCGAAATGGGCACACGGAACGAGCCGGCCGGAGGTTTCCGGACCGGCTTTGCATACTGCGGCGTGGTTTCTAATCAGGTACCTGAAGGTAAGTCAACCGTTCGGACAATCGGGACAGTTCGGGGCCGAAATGGGCGCCGATACGCCCGATTTTTCCGGTCGCTCGCGCCGGGTCGTGCGCGTGGTGTATAACCGCCCGGTTCCGCACCGAACTCATTTCACGGAAAGCCGAACCCCATGGCATCCAGCACGGAATCCGAAAAGCCCGGCCCGGACCGGCGCGGCCTGGACCGGCGCGGTCTGGCGATCGCCGGTGCCGTCCTGCTCGCCTGCGGCGGTCTCGTCGGCTACGGCGCCCTGAACACCGAGGACCGGCCTGCGCCACGGGCCGTCCCGACCGCCGAGGTCACCTACGAGGTCACCGGGACCGGCACCGTCGAAATCTCGTACGCGGGGGGCGCCGGGGACGGCACGGCGGCGGTCGAGAAGGCCGTCACCCTTCCCTGGAAGAAAACCGTCCGCGTACCGGTCGGGTCCTCGCCGAGCGTCGGCATCATCCTCGACGGCAAGGGCGGTGAGGCGGGCTGCACGCTCGCCATTCGCGGCAAACACGTACAACGCGCCACCGCTTCCGGCACGTATGGGCGCGCCACGTGCTCCGGCCCCCAACTGACCGCGAGTAAATCGTAGAAGTTTTTGCAGTGCATTCTCGGTACGTCAACCTTTATGAGGAGTGGGGCATTTGAGCCCGCGACGCAAAGCACACGCGTACAAACCGCTGAGCATGAAACGCAGAGCCTGGCTGACCCTCGGCGCCGTCGTGGCAGGCGGTGCGGGGATGGTCACCATCGCGGTCGCCGGGCCGTCCGGCGACGGACCGGCCAAGGGCCCGGCCGAGCGGCCGGCGAAGCTGCGGACCCTGGGGCTTGCCGAGGGCAAGGCCGGCGAGCGGTCGCTGCCGAGCACCGAGACCGAGGAGTTCTCGCTCGTCGGCATCGGCTGGGGTGACGCGAAGACCAGGGTGACCGGCGACGCGAAGATACGTACCCGGGACGCCGTGACCGGCAAGTGGACCGACTGGCAGCCGCTGGACCTGGACGCACACCTGCCCGACGGCACGGAGGTCCCCGAGCGCGGGGCGTCCGAGCCCACCTGGGTCGGCCCCTCCACCGCCGTCCAGGTCAAGGTGACCTCCGGCAAGGCCCTGCCCAAGGACCTGAAGCTGCACCTGGTCGACCCGGGCGTCACCGCCGAGGAGTCGGCGAACGGGGCGGCGCTGCCGAAGGGCCGTGAGCCCGGGGCAGCGGGCTCCTCCGTGGCCGCCGAGAACGCGGCGTACGCGGTCGAGGAGAGCATCACGCCCGCCCCGACGGACACGGCGACCACGACTGCCCCCGCGCCCACCGAGACGGCACCCGCACCCACCGAATCGGCCACCTCCACCGAGACGGCCCCCGCGCCCACCGAGCCGGCACCGACCGACACGGCGACGTCCAGCCCGACGCCGACCGCGACGCCGACGCCGACGCCGACCGCGACGGTGCCGGTCCCGCCGCCGTCCACCGTCAACCGGCCGCCGATCATCTCCCGCGCCGAGTGGGGCGCCGACGAGTCGATCGTCGACGACCCGCCGGAGTACCTGGACAAGATCCAGGCGGTGTTCATCCACCACACCGTCGACACCAACAACTACAGCTGCGCCCAGTCCCCCGCCATGGTCCGCGCGATCATGACGTACCACGTGAAGACGGAGGGCTGGAACGACCTGGGCTACAACTTCCTGGTCGACAAGTGCGGCCGGATCTTCGAGGGCCGTGGCGGCGGCGTCGACCTGCCGGTCAAGGGCGCGCACACGTACGGCTTCAACAGCTATTCCACCGCCATCGCCTTCCTCGGCGACTTCGAGGGCGACGCCGCCGCGGGCAAGCCCGCGGGCAAGCCCACCCGGGCCGCGCTGGAGTCGGCCGCCCGTGTCGCCGCCTGGAAGCTCGGCCAGTACGGCGGGAACCCCAAGGGCAAGGTCACGCTGACCGCCCAGGGCAACACCGGCGTCTGGGACGAGGGCGAGAGCGCCACGCTCGACGTCATCTCCGGCCACCGGAACGCCTTCGCAACCGCCTGCCCCGGCAAGAACCTGTACGCGAAGCTCACCCCGATCCGCGACTTCGCCGCCGGTGCCGGCCGCAACTCCGCCGTCCCGACGGACGACATCGACCGCGACGGCATCACCGACCTGGTCGCCCCGCTGCCCAAGTACGACGGCGGCGCCGGCCAGGTGAAGGTGGTGCACGGCACCACCGACGGGCCGAGCCTCACCTCGCGCCTCACGATCGACCAGAACAGCACCGGCGTGCCCGGCGACAACGAGGCCTCCGACTCCTTCGGCACGGCCACCGCGTACGGCGACTTCAACGGTGACGGGTACGCGGACCTGGCGGTCGGCGCGCCCGGCGAGGACGACGACTCGGGCCACACGGACACCGGTTCGGTCACCGTCCTCCACGGGCCGAAGCTCGACTCCGGCTCCACGTACATGACATCGCCCGCCTACCGGGTCAACGGCGACAAGCTCGGCACCGCCGTCGCCATGGGCGACTTCAACGCCGACGGCAAGGCCGACGTGCTGTCGGTCGCGCCCGGCATCCCTGGCCGCTGGTGGGTGTTCGAGTCGAAGAACGCCTCGTACCCGACGAAGGCCGGTTACCTGAGCGACACGGCCAACACCTCGGTGGTGTCCTTCGCGTCCGCGGCGAGCGGCGACTTCAACAAGGACGGGTACGCGGACGCCGCGATCACCTACCGCGACTCCTCCGGCGTCGGCCGGATCGTCGCCCTCAAGGGCTCGGCGAACGGCCTGGAGCGGATCGGCGTCCTCTACCCGCGCGGCGGCCGCTCGCTGGCCGCGGGTGACATCAACGGTGACGGGTACGACGACCTCGCGATCGGCCAGCCGAACGCCACCGAGTCGGGTCACACCGCCACCGGCGGCGCGGTCGCCCAGGTGCTGGGCTCCGCCACGGGCCTGACGGCGACCGGCCGGGCCACGTTCCAGCAGAACTCCACCGGTGTCCCCGACACCGACGAGTCGGGCGACACGATGGGCGCGTCCGTCGCGATCGGTGACGTCAACCTCGACGGGTACGAGGACGTCCTGACCGGCCTGCCGGGCGAGGACCTCACGCGAGGCGGGGTGAACCAGGCCAACGCCGGTCAGGTGATCCTGCTGCGCGGCTCGTCCACGGGCATGACGGCCACCGGGTCGGTCGCGTACTCCCAGGACACCACCGGGGTGCCGGGTGACTCGGCGCCGAACGAGCGGCTCGGCGCGGCGGTCGTGCTGACCGACCTGTCGGGCTACGGCCGGGCGGACCTGGCGCTCGGCGCGGACGGGGAGAGCGCCAACAACGGTGTGATCCTCCAGCTGGACAACAGCAGCACGTCCGGTGTGGTCCCGTCGTCGGGCATCTACTACGGCGTCAACAGCCTGGGGGCCGGAACAGGGCTGAACATCGGCCGCCTGCTCGCGCCCTGAGCCGTCGGCGCACTCTCACGCGCCGCGTTCACGGCGCGAGACCACGGCCCGCAGCACCCGCCGGCCTTCGGCCGAGACCTCCAGTACCGGACGGAGCCCGGCGGGCGGGCCGTCGGACGGTGTGTCGGCGAGGAACTCCAGGATCTGCACCTGGCGCCGTTCCTCGGCGTCCACCAGCGGCCCGCCGCCGAGCTGCTCGTGCAGCTCCAGCGCGGTGAGCGAGCACCCCGAGGCCCATGCGCGCAGCGCCGCCCCGTCCCACTCGGACGGGGCGGCGCCCAGCATTTTCCGGACGAGTACGGCGGAGTCGGCGTCGTCGGTCTCCTCCAGCGCGGCCCGGACCTCCCCCAGCCGGCCGGCCCAGTCCGCCCCGCCCTCGGCCACGCAGCGCCACAGGGGCCGGAGGAGATCGTCGGGCGCGGGGCCCAGCAGGGGAAGGCAGCGGTCGAGGCAGGCCAGCGCGGAGGCCGCCAGCCCTCGTTCGCCGGCCTCGGCGATCAGTTCCTGCACGCTCTGGCTCATGGACGTCTCCCGTCGCGGACGCGGTACTCCCCTTACTGCGCCACATGGCCGGAATCCGTCACTGCGTGTGGCGGGAAACCATCGCTTCAGCGACGACCGGTTCCGGTCCCGGGTCTCAGCCGCCGCCCAGCCGGTCCGCCAGTGCCCGGAAGTCGTCCCAGCTCAACTGGGGCCGGGACGGATCCCACAGCTTCTGGGCAGTCGCCCGCAGCGGCATCCGGACACCGTTCGCCACCTGTTCGGCGGTCTGGGAGTTCGCCAGGTCGCACCAGATGGCGAACCGGCCGCCCAGGATCTGGTCCCCGTACCGCTCGGGCACCGCCGAAGAGCCGCGCAGCACCAGCGGCGTCCACTCCTGGTAGATCCGCCGGCCGGTGGGGTACGTGAACTGGTTCGGCTCGCCGAGCACGTAGTAGAGGTACTCGTCGTTGAGGTTCACCACCTTGCGGCCCTCGCGGAGGTACTCCACCGGTTCACGGGCGCCGATCTCCTTGCCCGTCCAGTACTCGACCTCGATGTCCTTGTGGGCGCCGACCGCACCCCCGGAGAAGAAGCCGTCGTTCCAGGCCTTGGCCGTCCTCTTCTCCGCGCTGACCACCGCCGCCCGGTCGTTCAGCCAGCCGGTGGCCAGGTCCTGCACGCGGGCGCCCTGCCCGTACTTCTGCCGCGCGGCGGTGGCGAGCTGCGGGTAGGAGGCGGCCGGGTCGCGCACGGTCAGCGCCTGGTACTCGTCGGCGCCGATGTGGAACCACGGGCCGGGGAACAGGTCCGCGTACTCGCGCAGCAGGTCGTCGACGATCCGTGCCGACTCCGGCTTGGAGATGTCGATGGCGCCCTGCCGGGGCGCGCCCTGGACGTTGCGCAGCTGGAGCTGCGGGTGGGCCCGCAGGACGGCGCCGAGGTGTCCGGGTGAGTCGATCTCGGGGACGACGCTGATGTGCAGCCGGTTCGCGAGGGCCACGATGCGGCGCACCTCGGCCTTGGTGAGGTGCGGTTGCGAGACCACCTCGGGGTGCGAGGTGGATTCGATGCGGAAGGCCTGGTCGTCGGAGAAGTGCAGGCCGAGCTGGTTGAGCTTGAGGTCGGCCATGTCGCGCAGCCGGTCCTCGATCCAGGCGGCGCTGAAGTGCTTGCGGGCGATGTCGACGTTCAGGCCGCGCTGCGGCTTGGCCGGCCGGTCGCGGATCACGCCCTCGGGGACGGCGCCGCCCGAGCGGAGGGCCTGCTTGACGGTGCGGGTGCCGTAGAAGGCCCCGGCCTCGTCGGGGGCGGATATGCGCACGCGCCCGCCCCGGGTGGTGAGGGTGTACGACTCGGGGCCGCCGGCCTGGCCGGCGTTCAGGGCCAGCTCGATGTCGCCCGGCCGGGCGGCGGCCTCGCCCCGGTACGCGGCCTTCAGCTCACCGGCGAGGAGCCTGGCCTCGTCCGCGAGGGCGCCGCTGCCCTTGGCGACGACGACCGCGGTCCCGCTGCCGGGCCGCCAGCCGGGGCCGCGGGCGGGTTCGTGGTCGCGTACGGAGGGGATGGTGCGCGGGGCGGTGGAGAGCGGATACGTCCGTGTGGGTGACGGAGTGGGTGACGCCTCGGGTGTGGTGGCTTTGGGGGTGGTCGCCTCGGGGGTGGTCGCCGCCGGGGTCGTCGCCGTGCCGGGCGCCGCGGTGCCCCGGTCGCCGCCGTCGCCGTCGCCGCAGCCCGCGACCGTGAGGGAGAGCACCACGGCCGCGACGAGACCCCCTGTGGAATGCCGGTTCACGCGCGTACCTCCGTGCCTTGGCTGTCCATGGCTGTACGAAAACTCTCTCTTCCGAGTGAACTTCTCGCATCTCCCGAACAGCGCACGCTCACCCTGGGTAATGTTGTGCCCCTTCCCTCACATCTTCCTCACAGATCTCCCGCTGTCCCTTCCCGACGCCCATTTCGAGGAGCCCACGATGGCCGGCGACTCCACCGCAGGCGCCCCGAAGCGACCGCCCACCCTCCCGGCCGGCACGGGGACGCCCGGTACCGGCGCCGCGGGCGCGGGCACCGCCCGCTCCCGACACGCCCAGAGCGAGGCCACCCGCGCGCCGACCGGAGCGGACCGGCCCGGACCGCCCGCCCGCCGGGGCGCCCAGCCCCCGGCCGGACCGCTCGGGGCGCCACGCCCCGAAGCCCCGCTCACCGGCGCCATACCTGCCCAGAGCCCCGGCGGCCACGCCCTCGAAGGCCTGGTGCGGTTCAACGCCGCCCCGGCCGACGCCGCCGAGGCCGCCCTGCTCGCCTGCTGCGGCAGCCGCAGCTGGGCGCGGCGGATCGCCGCCCACCGCCCGTACCCCACGCTCGACGCGCTGCTCGCCGCCGCCGACGAGGCCAGCTACGACCTGTCCGGCGCCGACCTCCACGAGGCACTGGCCGACGAGACGTCGGCGGGCCTGCCGCCGGGCACCCCCACGGCCGCGCACACCGCCTGGGAGGCCGCGCACGCCGAGTACGAGAGCCGCTTCCGTCACGCGTTCGTGATCTGCCTGGACGGCCATCACCCCGAGGAGCAGCTCAATCAGGCGCTCTCGGCCATCCACGCCCGGATGAGCCACCCCCCGGAAAAAGAGCGGTCGATCGCCGCCGACGAACTGCGCCGCCTGGCCCGTGCCCGTTTGTCCCGTCTGATCGGACGAGCCGGCCCTTCCCTAGCCCGTCCGTGCCTGTTTGATCACACCTGAGGACCCCGCGCGAGGGATCCGACAAGTCGTCGCTACGATGACCGGGGCCGGTGGACCGTACCCGGCCGGGTCAGACCGACATCGAAGCCGGCCGACCCTGATCCCCGCTCCCGGAGGGTTTTTCCGTGCCGGCTGGAACGCTGTATCGCGGCCGGGAAGGTATGTGGTCGTGGGTGGCTCACCGAGTCACCGGCGTCCTCATCTTCTTCTTCCTGTTCGTACACGTGCTGGACACCGCTCTCGTCCGCGTCTCCCCCGAGGCCTATGACGAGGTCGTCGCCACCTACAAGACGCCGATCGTCGCGCTGCTGGAGTACGGCCTCGTGGCCGCCATCCTCTTCCACGCGCTCAACGGTCTTCGCGTGATCGCCGTGGACTTCTGGTCCAAGGGGCCCCGCTACCAGAAGCAGATGCTCTGGACCGTGATGGGCATCTGGTTCGTCCTGATGGTGGGCGCCCTCTACCCCGTCCTCGGCCACGCCGTACGCGAAGTGTTCGGGAGCTGACGCCAGACATGTCCACTGATCTGACCAAGTCCGCCGTGGGTCCCGTCGAGGGCGAGAGCCTGTACGACGTCGACAACCCGGCTCCCCTCATCGAGCCGCCCCGCAAGCGGACCAAGAAGACCCCGAAGTCGACCCGCGGCAACTTCGAGATGGCCGCGTGGCTCTTCATGCGCCTGTCCGGCATCGTGCTGGTCGTCCTCGTCATCGGCCACCTGCTGATCCAGCTCGTGCTGGACGGCGGCGTCTCGAAGATCGGCTTCGCCTTCGTGGCGGGCCGCTGGGCGTCCCCGTTCTGGCAGGTCTGGGACCTGCTGATGCTGTGGCTGGCCATGCTGCACGGCGCCAACGGCCTGCGTACCGTCATCAACGACTACGCCGAGCGCCCGAACACGCGCCTGTGGCTCAAGGGCCTGCTGTACACCGCCACGGTGTTCACCATCCTTCTGGGCACGCTGGTGATCTTCACCTTCGACCCGAACATCCGCTAGGCACGGGGCTGAGGAAATCCGCATGAAGATCCACAAGTACGACACCGTCATCGTCGGCGCCGGTGGCGCGGGCATGCGCGCCGCCATCGAGGCGACGAAGCGCAGCCGTACCGCCGTGCTGACCAAGCTCTACCCCACCCGCTCCCACACGGGCGCCGCGCAGGGCGGCATGGCCGCCGCGCTCGCCAACGTGGAGGAGGACAACTGGGAGTGGCACACCTTCGACACGGTCAAGGGCGGTGACTACCTGGTCGACCAGGACGCCGCCGAGATCCTGGCGAAGGAGGCCATCGACGCCGTCCTCGACCTGGAGAAGATGGGCCTGCCGTTCAACCGGACCCCGGACGGCACCATCGACCAGCGCCGCTTCGGCGGCCACTCCCGCAACCACGGCGAGGCGCCGGTCCGCCGGTCCTGCTACGCCGCGGACCGCACCGGCCACATGATCCTCCAGACGCTGTACCAGAACTGCGTCAAGGAGGGCGTGGAGTTCTTCAACGAGTTCTACGTCCTGGACCAGCTGATCACCGAGGTCGACGGCGTCAAGAAGTCCGCCGGTGTGGTCGCCTACGAGCTGGCCACCGGTGAGATCCACGTCTTCCAGGCGAAGGCCGTGATCTACGCGTCCGGCGGCACCGGCAAGTTCTTCAAGGTGACGTCCAACGCGCACACCCTGACCGGTGACGGCCAGGCCGCCTGCTACCGGCGCGGTCTGCCGCTGGAGGACATGGAGTTCTTCCAGTTCCACCCGACGGGCATCTGGCGCATGGGCATCCTGCTGACGGAGGGCGCCCGTGGTGAGGGCGGCATCCTCCGCAACAAGGACGGCGAGCGCTTCATGGAGAAGTACGCGCCCGTCATGAAGGACCTCGCGTCGCGTGACGTCGTCTCGCGCTCCATCTACACGGAGATCCGCGAGGGCCGCGGCTGCGGTCCCGAGGGCGACCACGTCTACCTGGACCTGACCCACCTGCCGCCGGAGCAGCTGGACGCCAAGCTCCCGGACATCACCGAGTTCGCGCGGACGTACCTCGGCATCGAGCCCTACACGGACCCGATCCCGATCCAGCCG
Organism: Streptomyces sp. NPDC000229; assembly: GCF_040300825.1. Lineage (NCBI taxonomy): Bacteria > Bacillati > Actinomycetota > Actinomycetes > Kitasatosporales > Streptomycetaceae > Streptomyces > Streptomyces sp. NPDC000229. The sequence continues at coordinate 218,315 of NZ_JBEPEL010000002.1, read as the reverse complement.
ACCGCGCACTACGCGATGGGCGGCATCCCGACCAACGTGATGGGTGAGGTCCTCAGCGACAACACCACGGTCGTGCCGGGTCTGTACGCCGCCGGTGAGGTCGCCTGCGTGTCGGTGCACGGCGCCAACCGCCTGGGCACCAACTCGCTGCTGGACATCAACGTCTTCGGCAAGCGCGCCGGTATCGCCGCCGCCGAGTACTCGGCCAAGGCCGACTACGTCGAGCTGCCGGAGAACCCGGCCTCCTTCGTACAGGAGCAGGTCGAGCGGCTGCGCAACTCCACCGGCACCGAGCGGGTCTCCGTACTCCGCAAGGAGCTCCAGGAGACGATGGACGCCAACGTGATGGTGTTCCGCACCGAGCAGACGATCAAGACGGCGGTCGAGAAGATCGCCGAGCTGCGCGAGCGGTACCTGAACGTGTCCATCCAGGACAAGGGCAAGCGGTTCAACACGGACCTGCTGGAGGCCATCGAGCTGGGCAACCTGCTCGACCTGGCCGAGGTCATGGCCGTCTCGGCGCTGGCCCGCAAGGAGTCCCGCGGCGGTCACTACCGCGAGGACTACCCGAACCGCGACGACGTCAACTTCATGCGCCACACCATGGCGTACCGCGAGGTCGGCGCCGACGGCTCCGAGACCGTGCGTCTCGACTACAAGCCCGTCGTCCAGACCCGCTACCAGCCGATGGAGCGTAAGTACTGATGGCTACCCCCGTACTGGACAAGGCGGAGAAGGACTCCGCCGCCTCGCCGTACATCACGGTCACCTTCCGGATCCGCCGGTTCAACCCGGAGATCTCGGACGAGGCGCAGTGGCAGGACTTCCAGATCGAGATCGACCCGAAGGAGCGCGTGCTCGACGGTCTCCACAAGATCAAGTGGGACGTCGACGGCTCGCTGACCTTCCGGCGGTCCTGCGCGCACGGCATCTGCGGTTCCGACGCGATGCGGATCAACGGCAAGAACAGGCTCGCCTGCAAGACGCTGATCAAGGACATCAACCCGGAGAAGCCCATCACGGTCGAGGCCATCAAGGGCCTGACGGTCCTCAAGGACCTGGTCGTGGACATGGAGCCGTTCTTCCAGGCGTACCGCGACGTCATGCCCTTCCTCGTCACCGAGGGCAACGAGCCGACGCGTGAGCGGCTGCAGTCCGCCGAGGACCGCGAGCGGTTCGACGACACCACCAAGTGCATCCTGTGCGCCGCGTGCACGTCGTCCTGCCCGGTGTTCTGGAACGACGGCCAGTACTTCGGTCCGGCCGCGATCGTCAACGCGCACCGCTTCATCTTCGACTCGCGCGACGAGGCCGGCGAGCAGCGGCTGGAGATCCTCAACGACAAGGACGGCGTGTGGCGCTGCCGCACCACGTTCAACTGCACGGACGCCTGCCCGCGCGGTATCGAGGTCACCAAGGCGATCCAGGAAGTCAAGCGCGCGCTGATCACGCGCCGCTACTGACGCCTGCCGGCGTCTGCCTCACGGCGCCTCACCGAAGGGCCCGTTTCCTGGGGGAAACGGGCCCTTCGGCCTGCGCATCGCCCATACCGGTGGTTTGGCCGAACTACGCATAGACCAGATGGATGCCTGGGGCATGTAGTGGAGATCGGCAGTCCGAATCTCGTCGCTTGCGAGGCCACCATGACGGAAGCCGTTGCGTTCCCCCAGGACCGCACGTGTCCCTACCACCCGCCCACCGCCTACGAACCGCTGCGCGAGGCGCGGCCCCTGTCCCGGGTCACGCTGTACGACGGCCGCTCGGTGTGGGTCGTCACCGGGCACGCCGCCGCCCGCCAACTCCTGTCCGACCAGCGGCTGTCCACCGACAGCACCCATGACGCGTTCCCGATACCGACGGAGCGCTTCGCGGCCGTACGCAGCCGCCGCCGTGCCGCCCTGCTGGGCGTGGACGACCCCGAGCACAACGTCCAGCGGCGGATGCTCATCCCGAGCTTCACGCTCAAGCGCACGGCCGACCTGCGGCCGCGTATCCAGCGGACGGTGGACGAGCTGATCGACGCGATGGTCGCGCAGGGCCCGCCGGCCGAGCTGGTGTCCGCCTTCGCCCTGCCGGTGCCGTCCATCGTGATCTGCGACCTGCTGGGCGTGCCCTACGCCGATCACGACTTCTTCGAGGAGCAGTCGCGCCGGCTGCTGCGGGGCCCGGCGGCCGAGGACACGGAGGACGCCCGCAACCAGTTGGAGGGCTATCTCGGCGATCTGGTTGAGCGGAAACGCGACAAACCCGGGAACGGCGTCCTCGACGACCTGGTCGCGCACCAGCTCACCAAGGGGCAGCTGGACAAGCAGTCGCTCGTCGAGCTGGCGACGATCCTGCTCGTGGCGGGTCACGAGACCACGGCGAACATGATCTCGCTCGGTACGTTCACGCTGCTCCAGCACCCGGAGCAGCTGGCCGAACTGAAGGCGGACCCGGAGCTGATGCCGGTCGCCGTCGAGGAGTTGCTGCGGTTCCTGTCGATCGCGGACGGCATGCTCCGGGTGGCCACGGAGGACATCGACATCGCAGGGGTGACGATCCGGGCGGACGAGGGTGTCGTCTTCTCGACGTCGGTCATCAACCGGGACACGTCCGCGTACGCCGAGCCGGACACGCTGGACTGGCACCGGTCGGCCCGCCATCACGTCGCGTTCGGCTTCGGCATCCACCAGTGCCTGGGGCAGAACCTGGCGCGGGCGGAGATGGAGATCGCGCTGCGGACGCTCTTCGAGCGGCTGCCGGGACTGCGGCTGGCGGCGCCGGCCGAGGAGATCCCCTTCAAGCCGGGGGACACGATCCAGGGGATGCTGGAGCTCCCCGTCGCATGGTGAGGACGGACCACATGGTGAGGACGGACCATTGGACATTCTGATCGACAAGGGCGTCTGTATCGGTGCGGGCCAGTGCGCCCTCACCGCGCCGGACGTGTTCACCCAGGACGACGACGGTTTCAGCGAGCTGGTGCCCGGGAGGGAGGACGGCGCCGGGAGCCCCCTGGTGAGGGAGGCGGCCCGGGCGTGCCCGGTGGGTGCCATCAAGGTGGCGCCCTGACGTGACCGGCCCGGCGGGGCGCCGCCCCCGCCGGGCCGGTCGGTGGCGCACGCGGGGCGCACTAGGCTCGGGCACCGTGAAGGACGTGAACGACGTGACGGAGGCCCAGGTGCCGAAGCCCGCTCGGCCCGCCAAGGCTGCCAAGAGCGAGCAGACCCGCACCCTCATCCTCGAAACCGCGCTCCGGCTGTTCCAGGAGCGCGGCTACGACAGGACGACGATGCGGGTCATCGCCCAGGAGGCGGGCGTCTCCGTCGGCAACGCCTACTACTACTTCTCCTCCAAGGAGCACCTGGTCCAGGGCTTCTACGACCGGCTGGCCGCCGAGCACGAGGTGGCGGTCCGGTCCGTGCTCGCGGGCGACAGGGACCTGGCGGTGCGGATCCGGGACTCGCTGCTGACCTGGCTGGACGTGGCCGAGCCGTACCACCCGTTCGCGACGCAGTTCTTCAAGAACGCCGCCGACCCCGAGAGCCCGCTCAGTCCCTTCTCGCCCGAGTCGGTCGCGGCCCGCGAGGCCGCCATCTCCATCCACGAGCGGGTGCTGTCCGGCTCCGACACCAAGACCGCCCCCGAACTGACCGAGCTGCTCCCCCACCTGATGTGGCTGATGCAGATGGGGCTGGTGCTGTTCTGGGTGTACGACCGGTCGGAGGGCACCGAGCGCAGCCGCCGCCTCGTCGAGCGCACCGCGCCCCTCGCCGCACGGGCGATCGCCCTGTCCCGGTTCCGGGTGCTGCGGCCGCTGGTGCGGCAACTGCACGAGGTGCTGGAGGAGTTCATGCCGGGGGCGGGCGCCAAGGGGGCCACGGGGGCTACGCCTGCTTCGACGCCAGCTCCACGAGCGTGATGTCGGAGGGCGCGCCGACGCGGACGGGCGGCCCCCAGGCGCCCGCGCCGCGGGACACGTACAGCTGGGTGTCGCCGTACCGTTCGAGTCCGGCGACGGTGGGGTTGGCCAGCTCGGCGAGGAGGTTTCCGGGCCAGAGCTGACCGCCGTGGGTGTGGCCGGACAGCTGAAGGTCGACCCCGTGCGCCACGGCGTCGTGGATGACGACCGGCTGGTGCGCGAGCAGCACGGCGGCGCGCGCCCGGTCGCGGTCGCCGAGGGCGGCGGCGAAGTCGGGGCCGTCGCCGTAATTCTCGCCCGCGACGTCGTTGACCCCGGCCAGGTCGAACCCGGCGATCTCCACGCGCTCGTTGCGCAGCGGGCGCAGTCCCAGCTCGCGCACATGGTCGACCCACTCCTCCGCGCCGGAGAAGTACTCGTGGTTGCCGGTCACGAAGAACGACCCGTCCCGGGCACTCAGCCGTGCGAGCGGCTCGGCGGCCGGGCCGAGGTTCTCGACGCTTCCGTCGACGAGGTCGCCGACGACGGCGACCAGGTCCGGCTGGGTGGCGTTGATGGCCTCCACAATGCGCTGTGTGTGAGCCCGCCCCAGGATGGGCCCTATGTGGATGTCGCTCACCACCGCGATCCGGTACCCGTGCGCGCCACGGGCCAGCTTGGCGAGCGGCACGGTGACCCGTGTGACCCGGGGCCCTCTCAGGACGCCGTACGTCCCGTACCCGACGGTCCCGAGCGCGGCGGTCGCGGCGGCCCCGCCGACGACGCGTGACACGAACAGCCGCCGTGACACGGCGGGTGCCCCGGACACCGGGGCGCCCTGCGCGGGCCGGTCCGGCCCGGACGGGTCGGGCGCGGAGGCGGTGACCGGCGCGGCCGCGGGCGCCCCGGCGGTACCGGCAGGTACGGCGACCGGTGCGGGCGCCCCCGGCGTCGCCGTCACCAGCGCGTCCGGCACGGGCGCCCCGCGCATGGGCCTGCCCGGAGCGGTGGCCGCCCGGCGGTCCAGGGCGCGGCGCAGCAGGGGGCGTACCGCCTCTCCCACCACCAGGGCGAGCACCACGTACAGCAGCAGCGCCAGCCACATGAACCCCGGCCAGGCCACCACCTGCTGGAGCCGGAAGGGAGCGCCCGCCCGTCCCGCCGTCAGCGCGCCGAGCGACAGCAGCGGCAGCACGACCAGGGCGACCGTGCCCAGTCGCCGTGCCGCGCTCCCCGGCACCGTCACATCGCGCACCAGGCGCCGCCACACGTACCAGTGCACCGCGGCCAGCAGGACGACGGCCCCGACGAGCACCAGCAGGACGACCCACACGGCCCCTACCCCCTATTCACCGCGCGAGCCGCGACGCAATGCGCGGACACCACGCAACCCGATGGCACCCACCACCGTCCCCAGAACAAAGGACGTGATGGCGAGCAGCAGATGCACCCAGAAGTAGGCAGTCGGGTCGCCCGCGTCGTCGAAGGCGAGACCGCTCCCGTCGTTCCAGAGATTCCGGACGAAAGAGACCCAGATGAACCAGCTCCACACTCCGAAAGCGAGCAGGAACCAGGAGGCGGAGCGGCTGAGCTTCATGGGTTCAGTATCACCGCCGCCGGTGGAGGGCCTTCTGCGGGGTGTGGTGTCGGCTTCCGTGAACGCTCCCTGTACGTTCTCGACCGTGTCCGCTCTGAAAACGACCGTCCTGACGGTCGCCGCCGCCGCGCTGCTGCCCGTCCTCACCGCCGCTCCGGCCCTGGCGGCCCCGGGCCCGGACAAGGAGGACAAGCAGCCGAAGCCGCCCGCCGTCATGTCCACGGTCGGCGGGCTGAAGCTCGGCAAGCCCGGTACGCAGGTGAACCTGGCCCCCGGGGTGCCCGTGCTGCCCAAGGAGGTGACGGGCCGCTCCTGGATCGTGGCCGACGCGGAGAGCGGTGATGTGCTGGCCTCGCACAACGCCCACTGGCGGCTTCCTCCCGCCTCCACCCTGAAGATGCTCTTCGCGGACACGGTGCTGCCGAAGCTGCCCAAGAACCGGTCGTACGTGGTCGCTCCCCAGGACCTGGCGAAGGTCGGCGCGGGCTCCAGCCTCGTCGGCGTCAAGGAGAAGCAGGCCTACACCGTCCACGACCTGTGGCTGGGCGTCTTCCTGCGCTCCGGCAACGACGCCGTGCACGTCCTGTCGTCGATGAACGGCGGCATCGCCAAGACGGTGCAGGACATGAACGCCCGCGCCGCCGAGCTCCAGGCGCTCGACACGCATGTCGTCTCGCCGGACGGGTACGACGCCGTCGGCCAGGTCTCGTCCGCCTACGACCTGACGCTCATCGCACGCAGCGGTATGCAGAACCAGGACTTCCGGGAGTACTGCTCGACGCCGCGCGCGAAGTTCCCCGGGGAGGTCAAGCCCGGCAACAAGAAGCGCTCGACGTTCGAGATCCAGAACACCAACCGGCTGCTGACGGGCGACTTCGGCATCCCGGCGTACCAGGGCATCGCCGGGGTGAAGAACGGCAGCACGACGCACGCGGGCGCCACCTTCACCGGTGTCGCCGAGCGGAACGGCAAGGTGCTGCTGGTCACCGTCATGAACCCGTCGGCGAAGGAGAGCCACGCCGTCTACAAGGAGGCGGCGCGGCTGCTGGACTGGGGTTTCGCGGCTGCCGGGAAGGTGAAGCCGGTCGGCGAGCTGGTGCCGCCGAAGTCGGCGAGGACCGGGACCGGGACGGGCGAGAGCGGCGGGAACGGGCAGACCGGCCCCGGCGGTGGTGACCAGGCCGCCGGCGAGGGCGACGGGAAGGCGACGGTGGCGGCGGCCGGCGGCGCGGGCGGAGCCGGGACGGCGCTGGCGGTGGCCGGCGGGGTGCTGGTGCTGTTGGCGGGCGGGTGGTTCATGGTCAACAGGCGCTGGCCACTTCCCGATCTCGTACGCCGTCGTCGTCAGCAGCCTCCTTCCTAGAGCCGGTCGCCGTCCACGCGGCGCAGAACAGCAGCAGCTTGGCGGTGAAGTTGATCCACAGCAGGAGCGCCACGGGCACCCCGAACGCCCCGTACATCGACTTCGCCGCCACGCCCTTCATATAGCCGCCGAGCAGCAGCTTCAGCGCCTCGAAGCCGACCGCGCCGATCAGCCCCGCCACAACGAGCCGGCGGCGCGGCGGCTGGACGCCGGGCAGCAGGGTCAGGACGTACAGCAGGATCAGGAAGTCGGCGAGGACGGCGACCGCGAGGGCGACGGCCTGGAGCAGCACGCCACCGGCGCCGCTCCCGGAGATGCCGAGCCGTTCGGCGGTCCAGCCGACGGCGGTGGAGCCGAGGCCGGAGGCGGCCAGCGAGGCCAGGCCGGTCGCGCCGAGGCCGAGGAGGACCACGGCGTCCTTGCCCTTGCGTACGACGGGGTTGTCCTCGTCGCAGTCGTCGATCCCCCACACGGCGCGCAGGCAGTCGCGCATGGAGCCGACCCAGCCGATGCCGGTGAAGAGGAGCAGGGCGCCGGCGACGAGTCCGACGGTGCCGGCGTTGGCGACGAGCGCGTCGAGGTCGAGCTGGTCGGAGATGCCGGGGACCTGCTCGGCGAGCTTGCCCTCGATGCTGCGCAGCTGCTGGTCGCTGAGGAGCGCGGCGCCGACGGTTGCGGTGAGCGTGATCAGCGGGAAGAGGGCGAGGAAGCTGATGAAGGTGATGGCGGCGGCCAGGCGGGTCCAGTGCGCCCGGTCGAGGGTCTCGTACGAGCGCCAGGCGTGTGTCCGCATGAGGCGGGCGGCCCAGGGGCCGATGAGGGGGAGCTTGGTCAGCCAGTCCATGCCGTGCGTCTACCCCCGGGGTCCGAAGACCAGTGTGCGGGTCCCCCAGAAGCGCACGCAGGTGCCGAGGACCATCCCGACACCGAGGCCGGAGACGGTGTCGGCGAGCGGGGAGGTGAGCCCGAGTCCGTAGTGCGAGGCGCCGAGGCACGCCAGCTGCACGGCGGCGCCCGCGAGGTTGACGCCGAAGAACGCCCCGTACTGACGCAGGTGGAGGGTGCGGCGGCGGTAGGTGCCGAGGGCGTTGCCGAGGTAGGCGACGGTGCAGCCGGCGAGGAAGGCGACGGCTTTGGCGGGAAGGGGGTCGAGGTGGGGCCGGAGTGCGAGGAAGAGGGCGAGGTCGGCGGCGTACGCGACTCCGCCGGCGATCAGGAAGCCCGCCGCCTCGCGTCTCACAGGTCCGCCACCGCCATCCCGTACATCGACAGCCAGGCCAGCCCGATGACGGCGAGGGGGCGGTCGCGCAGGACGACGTCCTCGGGGGCGCCGGCGGTGCCGCGGTCGGCGAAGACGGCGTAGCGCAGGACGGCGAGGATGAAGGCGATGGTGGAGAGCTGGCGCCAGGTGCCGCTGTGCTCCAGGGCCCAGAGGCAGTAGCCGAGCACGGCGACGCCGGCGGCGAGCTGCCAGACGAAGCGGAGGTATCCGGTGGTGTACTCGGTGAGCAGGACGCGCGTCTCGCCGCCCCGGCCGGCCATCTGGACCGCTTCGGAGTAGCGCTTGGCGGCGACCATGAAGAGGGCGCCGAAGCCGGTGGTGATGAGGAACCAGCGCGAGAGCGGGATGCCGAGCGCCACACCGCCGATCATGGCGCGCATCACGAAACCGGTCGTGACGACGGCGAGGTCGACGACGAGGACGTGCTTGAGGCGCAGGCAGTAGGCGAGCTGTATGGCGAGATACGCGGCCAGCAGCGCGGCCGTCAGGGCGTTGCACAGCGCGGCGGCGCCGAGGAGCGCCCCGAGCGCGAGGACGCCGCCCGCCCCGTACGCCACGGACACGGGGACGTCCCCGGCGGCCACGGGGCGGCGGCACTTGACCGGGTGGGCGCGGTCGGCGTCGGCGTCGCGGGCGTCGTTGACGAGGTAGACGGCGGCGGCCGCAGCGGTGAACAGCACGAAGACGATGCCGAGCTGGAGGGCGGTGTGCCGGGACACCAGCTGGCCGGCGGCGGCGGGGGCGGCGACCACGAGCACGTTCTTGACCCACTGGCGGGGCCGCGCGGCTCGTACGAGGCCGAGCGGTACCACGACCGCCTGGGGCAGCACGCGGGTGGCGGGCGGCGCCGCCGCGACGGTCGGTTCACCCACGACGACCCCCGAAGAAACGATCCTTCACCGGGGGCGGCGTCCACCGTCCGCCCACCGTGGCCGTCACGGCCCCCAGCAGCGCGCCGGCCACCACGTCCGTCGGGTAGTGGACGCCGACCACCGGGCGGGACAGGCACATCGCGGCCGCGACGGGCCCCGCGACCCAGCGGGCGCCGGGCCGCACCGCCGCGAACGCCACGGCGGCGGCGACCGCCGAGGCGGCGTGCGAGCTCGGGAACGAGTACCGCCCGACGACGGGCCGGAACGGCGTCCGCCGCGCACGGGTGCCCCCGCCGTCCACGTCCACGTCCACGTCCACGTCCACCGCTGCGGGTGCCGCGACCGCGCCACGCCCGTCCCGTGCGCCGGACCTCACGGGCGCGCCGCAGCAGCCGCTGCCGGGCCGGGCCTCACCGGACACGGGCGCGCCGCAGCAGCCGTCGTCGGGCGGTGACTCCGCCCCGGCCCCGGTGACGGACACCGCCACGGGCGCGCCGCGGTCACCGGTGCCGGACGGGGGCGCGCCGCAGCAGCCGCTGCCGGGCCCGGGCTCCGGGCCGGACACGGGCGCGCCGCAGCAGCCGCTGCCGGGCCCGGGCTCCGGGCCGGACAGGGGCGCGCCGCAGCAGCTGTCGTTCGTTCCGGAGGGAGTGCCGTGACTGCCGCCGGTGGACACGGCCGGCGGCGTACCGCCCACGGCCACGGGCGTGCCGCGGCGGTTGCCGTCGGCCGGGTGCCGGTCCGGTGGGGTGCGGGAGCCGGCGGAGGGGCGGGGGCGGCGGACGAGGCGCTTGAGGGCCATGCCGGCCAGGTGGGCCGTCGCCGTCAGGGCCGTGGCGCGGAGCCAGGGACCGCGGCGTGGGCGGTCCGCCGCCGCGCCCACGAGGCCGGCCGCGAGCCAGAGCGCGCCGTGCTCCCCGGCGTACGACAACGTCCGGGCGGTCGCCGCCACCGCCGGCCGGCGGCGCCCGTAGGCGTGCAGCGCGCTCAGCAGCGACCGGTCGGCGCCCACGTATCGCATCCTCGCCACCCCTTTCGTCGTCCGTGGACGGTGCACCACGGGCGACTCTGGCGCGCCGCACGCCGAAGGACGCGGCAATCTTTCATGACACTCGTTTAATCACCCATTTCGGCGAGCCGGGCGACTCTGCCGACAAACCCCCCAAACAACCCAAGTGCGGCGATACGGTCCCATTCATGTCTGACGCCGACACCTCCTCCGAGCCCGCCGAGCCGGTGACCGGCTGGGGCCGCACCGCTCCCACCGTCGCCCGCGTCGTACGCCCCCGCAGCTACGAGGAGGCCGCCGCCGCCGTCCGCGCCTGCGGCACGCGCGGGGGGATCGCCCGCGGCCTCGGCCGCGCCTACGGCGACGCGGCGCAGAACGCCGGCGGCTGCGTACTCGACATGACCGCCCTCGCCCGCATCCGCTCCATCGACGCGGACGCCGGGCTCGTGGTCTGCGACGCGGGCGTCAGCCTGCACCGCCTGATGGAGGTGCTGCTGCCGCTCGGCTGGTTCGTCCCGGTCACCCCCGGCACCCGCTACGTCACCGTCGGCGGAGCCATCGGCGCCGACATCCACGGCAAGAACCACCACGTCTCCGGTTCCTTCAGCCGCCACGTACGCGCCTTCGACCTCCTCACCGCCGACGGCACGATCCACACCGTCGTCCCCGGCACCGACCTGTTCGACGCGACCACCGGCGGCATGGGCCTGACCGGGGTGATCCTCTCGGCGACCGTGCAGCTCCTCCCCGTCGAGACGTCCCTGATGTCCGTCGACACCGAACGCGCCGCCGACCTCGACGACCTGATGGCCCGCCTCACCGCCAACGACCACGGCTACCGCTACTCCGTCGCCTGGATCGACCTGCTCGCCCGCGGGGCCGCCACCGGCCGCGCCGTCCTCACGCGCGGCGACCACGCCCCCTACGACGCCCTCCCCCGCCGCGCCCGGCGCACCCCCCTCGGCTTCCGGCCCGGCCGGCTGCCGGCCGCGCCCGCCTTCGTCCCCGAAGGCCTCCTCAGCCGCCCGGCCGTCGCCCTCTTCAACGAGCTCTGGTACCGCAAGGCGCCCCGCCACCGCACCGGCGAGCTCCAGCGGCTGTCCGCCTTCTTCCACCCCCTGGACGGTGTCCCGCACTGGAACCGGGTGTACGGGCGCGGCGGCTTCGTCCAGTACCAGTTCGTCGTCGGGTACGGGCGGGAGGACACCCTGCGCCGCATCGTGCGCCGGATCGCGCGCCGGGGCTGCCCGTCGTTCCTGGCCGTCCTCAAACGGTTCGGCGAGGGCGACCCCGGCTGGCTGTCCTTCCCCATGCCCGGCTGGACGCTGGCGCTGGACATCCCGGCCGGGCTCACCGGCCTCGGCGCGTTCCTGGACGAGCTCGACGAAGAGGTGGCGGGCGCGGGCGGGCGCGTCTACCTCGCCAAGGACTCGCGGCTGCGCCCGGACGCGCTGCGCGCCATGTACCCCCGGCTGCCGGACTTCCTCGCCCTCCGGGCCGAGCTGGACCCGCACGCGGTGTTCACCTCGGACCTCGCCCGCCGCCTGTCTCTGTGAAGGAGTACGTCGTCATGAAGGACGCCTTCGGCGCCCCCCAGTCCCTCCTCGTCCTCGGCGGCACGTCCGAGATCGCCCTCGCCACCGCCCGCCGCCTGATCGCGAGGCGTACGCGCACGGTCTGGCTGGCCGGCCGTCCCTCCCCCGCCCTGGAGGCGGCCGCCGAGTCGCTGCGCGAGCTGCGCACGGAGGCGGACGCGGTGACCGTCCACACCGTCCCGTTCGACGCGCTGGACCCGGCCTCGCACGAGGAGGCGCTGGGGAAGGTGTTCGCCGAGGGCGACATCGACATGGTGCTGCTCGCCTTCGGCGTCCTGGGCGACCAGGGGCGCGACGAGGCGGCTCCGCTCGCCGCCGTGCGCGTCGCCCAGACCAACTACACCGGCGCCGTCTCCGCCGGGCTGACCTGCGCGAACGCGCTGCGGGCCCAGGGCCACGGCTCGCTGGTCGTGCTGTCCTCGGTGGCCGGTGAGCGTGTGCGGCGGGCCAATTTCATCTACGGCTCCAGCAAGGCCGGCCTGGACGCCTTCGCCCAGGGCCTGGGCGACGCCCTGCACGGCACGGGCGTGCACGTCATGGTCGTCCGGCCCGGCTTCGTACGGACAAGAATGACGGCCCGGCTGGCGGAGGCGCCGATGGCGACCACCCCGGAGGCGGTGGCACACGCGATCGAGCAGGGGCTGTGGCGACGGTCGGAGACGGTGTGGGTGCCGGGCACGCTGCGCCTGGTGATGTCGGCCCTCCGGCACCTTCCGCGCTCGGTCTTCCGCCGCCTGCCGCTGTGAGACCCCGGCTTCAGCGGGTGGTGGCCGGCTCGTCGACGGGTGAGCCCTGGGCGGGCACGGATCGTGCCGGGCGGCCGGCACCGAACTCGTACTCGTACAGCTTCCGCCACACCCCGTCCGCGCCCTGCTCGTACAGGGCGAAGGCGCCGACGGTCCAGGACGCCTCGAAGTCGGCCAGCTCCTCGTACGCCCGGTCCATCGCCTCCTCGGTGATGCCGTGCGCCACCGTCACATGCGGGTGGTACGGGAACTGCAGCTCCCGCTCCAGCGGGCCCGACGTGTCCCGGACCCGCTGCTGGAGCCAGGAACAGGCCGCCGCGCCCTCCACGACCTGGACGAAGACCACCGGCGACAGCGGCCGGAACGTGCCCGTGCCCGACAGCCGCATCGGGAACGCCCGGCAGGCCGACGCGACCTCGACGAGGTGCGCCCGGACCGCTGGCAGCCGCGCCGCGTCGACCTCGGTCGGCGGGAGCAGCGTGACGTGCGTGGGGATGCCGTGCGCGGCGGGATCACCGAAGCCCGCGCGCCGCTCCTGGAGCAGGCTGCCGTAGGGCTCCGGGACCGCGATCGAAACGCCGAGCGTTACGGTCCCCACGTCGTTCTCCTCAAGTGTCGGTTCGGTCGTCGTCGTCAGCCGCCAGTGTGGCGGCTGGACCCGTCGCGTGGCCAGAGTCGTTGGAACCGCCACGGTCCTCAGTGCTTGGCGGGCAGCAAGCCCACCTTCTCGTAGGTCTGCGCGAGCGTCTCTCCGGCGACCGCGCGGGCCTTCTCCGCACCCTTGGCCAGGATGGAGTCCAGCGTCTCGGGGTCGTCCAGGTATTCCTGGGTGCGGGTCTTGAAGGGGGTCACGAAGTCGACCATGATCTCGGCGAGGTCGGTCTTCAGCGCGCCGTACAGCTTGCCCTCGTAGCTCCGCTCCAGGTCGGGGACGGAGGTGCCGGTGAGGGTGGACATGATCGTCAGCAGGTTGCTGACGCCCGGCTTGTTCTCGGGGTCGAAGCGGATCACGGTGTCGGTGTCGGTCACCGCGCTCTTCACCTTCTTCGCGGTCGCCTTCGGCTCGTCCAGGAGGTTGATCAGGCCCTTCGGGGTGGAGGCCGACTTGCTCATCTTGACCGTCGGGTCCTGAAGGTCGTAGATCTTCGCCGTCTCCTTCAGGATGTACGGGGCCGGGACCGTGAACGTCTCACCGAAGCGGGCGTTGAACCGCTCCGCGAGGTCGCGGGTGAGCTCGATGTGCTGGCGCTGGTCCTCGCCGACCGGCACCTGGTGGGCCTGGTACAGCAGGATGTCCGCGACCTGGAGGATCGGGTACGTGAACAGGCCGACCGTGGCGCGGTCGGCACCGTGCTTGGCCGACTTGTCCTTGAACTGGGTCATGCGGGAGGCCTCGCCGAAGCCGGTGAGGCAGTTCATGACCCAGCCGAGCTGGGCGTGCTCGGGGACGTGGCTCTGGACGAAGAGCGTGCAGCGCTCGGGGTCGAGGCCCGCGGCGAGCAGCTGGGCGGCGGCGAGCCGGGTGTTGGCGCGCAGCTCCGCCGGGTCCTGCGGGACGGTGATCGCGTGCAGGTCGACGACCATGTAGAAGGCGTCGTGGGTCTCCTGCAGCGCGACCCACTGACGGACCGCACCGAGGTAATTGCCGAGGTGGAACGAGCCGGCGGTGGGCTGGATTCCGGAGAGCACGCGAGGACGATCGAAGGCCATGCTCCTCATTCTCTCAGTTGCCACCGACAGGTCGGGAACGGTCATGAATGAGACGAGCGACACAGGCGGGGCGGGGGGCCCGCCAACGGCCCCGCCGCAGCCGCCGAGCCCGCCCCCGGCGCCCCGCCCCGGGGCGCTCCGGGTCCCGGGGCGGGCGAGGCCCGGAGCGGTACGGCCGGAGGCGAGGCCCGGAGGGCGGCCAGGGGCGGGGCCACGTACGCAGGGCCGGGGCGGGACCGGACCGGTCAGGGCGGGCCAGGGGCCCGGGCTGCGTACGGCAGGGCCCGGGGGCGCCCGGGGGTCGGCCGGGCAGGGGCCGGGGGCGCCCCGGCGCGGGCCGGGGTCGCCCCCGGGCGGCCCCGGCAGCCGGTCGGCCGGGCAGGGGAGTCAGGCCGGGATGCCGGGGGCCGGGTGGGCGGACATCAGGTCGGCGACCTCGGCGCGGATCACCGCCAGGGCGGCCTCGTCTCCGGTGCGGGCGGCGGTGACGCCCCGGTCGATCCAGTCGGCGACGGCGGCCATGGCCTGCGTACCGAGGCCACGGGAGGTGAGGGACGGGGTGCCGATGCGGATGCCGGAGGGGTCGAACGGCTTGCGGGGGTCGTAGGGGACGGTGTTGTGGTTCACGACGATCCCCGCCCGGTCCAGGGCCTTCGCGGCGACCTTGCCCGGGACGTCCTTGGGCGTGAGGTCCATCAGGATCAGGTGGTTGTCCGTACCGCCGGAGACCAGGTCGAAGCCACGGGCGAGGAGCTCCTCGGCGAGGGCCTTGGCGTTGGCGACGACCTGGTGCGCGTAGTCCCGGAAGGACGGCTGGGCGGCCTCGTGGAGGGCGACCGCGATGGCGGCGGTGGTCTGGTTGTGGGGGCCGCCCTGGAGACCCGGGAAGACCGCCTTGTCGATGGCCTTGGCGTGCTGCTCGCGGCACATGAGCATCGCACCGCGCGGACCTCGCAGGGTCTTGTGCGTGGTTGTGGAGATCACGTCCGCGTGCGGCACCGGCGACGGGTGGGCGCCGCCCGCGATCAGGCCGGCGATGTGGGCCACGTCGGCGACCAGGACGGCGCCCGCCTCACGGGCGATCTCCGCGAAGGCGGCGAAGTCGATGGTCCGGGGCAGCGCGGTGCCGCCGCAGAAGATGACCCTGGGCCGCTCCTTCAGGGCGAGCTCGCGCACCTCGTCGAAGTCGATGAGCCCGGTGTCGTGGCGTACGCCGTACTGGACGCCGCGGAACCAGGTGCCGGTCGCCGAGACGCCCCAGCCGTGGGTGAGGTGACCGCCCATCGGAAGGGCCATGCCCATCACGGTGTCGCCGGGCTGGGCGAAGGCGAGGTAGACGGCGAGGTTGGCCGGGGAGCCGGAGTAGGGCTGGACGTTGGCGTGGTCGACACCGAAGAGGGACTTGGCCCGGCCGATGGCGAGCAGCTCGACCTGGTCGATGTTCTGCTGGCCCTCGTAGTAGCGCCGGCCCGCGTAGCCCTCGCTGTACTTGTTCTGCAGGACGGTGCCCGAGGCCTCCAGAACGGCCTGCGACACGTAGTTCTCGCTGGGGATCAGCCGCAGGGTGTCGGCCTGGAGCCGCTCCTCCGCGCCGACGAGCGCGGCGAGTTCGGGGTCGGAGGCGGCGAGGGCGGGGTGGTGGGAGGGAAGGGGAAGGCTGGTCATGGCGTCCTCCAGAGGGCCGGCAGCACGGACGAGGTCTCCGGGTGCCCAGGCGGGCGGCACCCTCGTGTGGTCTGCCGCGCACGGCTCCCCCGGGGTCGCTTCCCCGTACGCCAGTCGCCGCGCGTACCGCCCACCCTAGCCGCCACACCCGCAGCGAGGTTTCTTCGTCCGCATGGCGAGCGACGATAGAAAGGGGCGCCACCACCGCCCCACGCCGCAGGACGAACGGAGACCCCGTGTCGAGAACACAAGAGGCGATCGCTTCCGCGGAGGCGCACAGCGCGCACAACTACCACCCGTTGCCCGTCGTCGTCTCGTCGGCGGACGGTGCCTGGATGACCGATGTCGAGGGGCGCCGCTATCTCGACATGCTCGCCGGCTACTCGGCGCTCAACTTCGGCCACGGCAACCGGCGGCTGATCGACGCGGCGAAGGCGCAGTTGGAGCGGGTGACGCTGACGTCGCGGGCGTTCCACCACGACCGGTTCGCGGACTTCTGCGCGCAGCTGGCCGAGTTCTGCGGCATGGAGATGGTGCTGCCGATGAACACCGGGGCGGAGGCGGTGGAGACCGCCGTGAAGACCGCCCGCAAGTGGGGGTACCGCGTCAAGGGCGTGCCGGACGGCATGGCGAAGATCATCGTGGCGGCGGACAACTTCCACGGCCGGACGACCACGATCGTCAGTTTCTCCACCGACCCCGAGGCGCGGGCGGACTACGGCCCGTACACACCGGGGTTCGAGATCGTTCCGTACGGGGACCTGGCGGCGCTGGACCTCGCCATGACGGACAACACCGTGGCCGTGCTGCTGGAGCCGATCCAGGGCGAGGCGGGGGTGCTGGTGCCTCCGGCCGGGTACCTGGCAGCGGTCCGGGAGCTGACCCGTCAGCGGGACGTGCTGTTCATCGCGGACGAGATCCAGTCGGGCCTGGGCCGCACGGGCCGCACGTTCGCCTGCGAACACGAGGGCGTCGTCCCGGACATGTACGTGCTGGGCAAGGCGCTGGGCGGCGGCGTGGTGCCGGTGTCGGCGGTCGTGTCGAGCGCGGCGGTGCTGGGCGTCCACCGGCCGGGCGAGCACGGGTCGACGTTCGGCGGCAACCCGCTGGCGTGCGCGGTGGCCCTGGAGGTGCTGGCGATGCTGCGCACCGGCGAGTACCAGCAGCGGGCGGCCGAGCTGGGCGACCACCTCCACCACGAGCTGGGGCTGATGGTCGGCGGTGGCGCCGTGGAGGCGGTGCGCGGCCGCGGCCTGTGGGCGGGCGTGGACGTCGTGCCGAGCCTGGGCACGGGCCGGGAGATCTCGGAGAAGCTGATGGACCGCGGGGTCCTGGTCAAGGACACCCACGGCTCGACGATCCGCATCGCCCCGCCCCTGGTGATCAGCAAGGAGGACCTGGACTGGGGCCTGGAACAGCTGCGCCAGGTGCTGCGGTGAGGACCCGGTCCCGGTGACCGGCCGGGCGGCCCCGGCAGGGGGTGCAAGGCCGGCGGGTGGCCCGGCGTGCGCCCCGGCCGGGGGCACCCGGCGCGGTGAAACGGGCGGGCGCGGTGGCCGCCGCCGGGGCCTGCGCCCCGCCCCGCCCCGCCCCCGCCCCCGTCAGGGAAGCGCGCGGCAGAGGGCGTCCAGGGCGCCCGACCAGGCGCTGTCCGTGGGGGTGGCGTAGCCGACCACCAGGGCGTCGCGGCCGGGCGGCACGTCCGGGTGGCGGAAGCCGTCCAGCCCCTGGACGGCCAGGCCCTGCCAGGACGCCGCCTGGACGACGGACCGTTCGGTGCCGGGCGGGAGCTCCAGGACGGCGTGGAGCCCGGCCGCGATGCCGCTCACGTGGATGTCGGGCGCCCGTTCGGCGAGTGCGGCGACGAGTTGGTCGCGCCGCCGGCGGTAGCGCAGCCGCATGCCCCGTACGTGCCGGTCGTACGCGCCCGACCGGATGAACTCCGCCAGCGTCAGCTGGTCCAGCGCGCTCGACACCCAGTCGGAGTGGCCTTTCGCGGCGAGCACGTCACCCACGAGGGCCTCCGGCAGCACCATCCACCCCAGCCGCAGCCCGGGCGTCAGGGACTTGCTCGCGGTACCGAGGTAGACGACGCGCTCGGGGTCGAGGCCCTGGAGGGCGCCGACCGGCTGGCGGTCGTAGCGGAACTCGCCGTCGTAGTCGTCCTCCAGGATCAGCGCGCCCGTCCGCCGCGCCCAGTCGACGGCGGCGGCGCGCCGGTCCGGCGGCAGCGCGCCCCCGAGCGGGAACTGGTGGGCGGGAGTGATCAGTACCGCGCCCTGGCGGTCCAACTCGCCGGTCCTGGTGCCGTGTTCGTCGAACGGCAGCGCGGGCGTGCGCAGACCGGCCTCCGCGAGGAGGTTCCAGTGGATGTCGAGCCCGTACGACTCGACGGCGACGTCCCGCACCCTCCGCCCGCGCAGCACCTGCGCCATCAGCCGCAGCCCGTGGACGAAGCCGGAGCAGATGACGATGCGGTCGGGGTCGGCGTACACGCCCCGGGCGCGTGCCAGGTAGTCGGCGAGGACGGTACGCAGCTCGATGCGGCCGTGCGGTCCGCCGTAGCCGAGCGCCTCGTGCGGGGCGGACGTCAGCGCGCGGCGGGCCGCCTTGAGCCACTCGCCGCGCGGGAAGGACCCGAGGTCGGGCGTGCCGGGGTGCAGGGTGTGCGCGGGAGGGCGGCGGACCGGCGGGCGCCGGGGCGGCACCGGGGCGGCCGGCGTGCCCCCGCGCGCCTGGGCCCGGTGCCCGGCGGCCGGGCCGGGGCGGGGGGCGGCGCGCCGGGCCACCCGTGTGCCGGAGCCCTGCCGGGCGGTGAGCCAGCCCTCGGCGACGAGCTCGGCGTACGCGTCGGCGACCGTGTTGCGGGCGATGCCCAGGTCGGCGGCGAGCGACCGGGAGGACGGCAACCGCGTCCCGGGCGCCAGCCGCCCGGTCCGAACGGCCTCCCGCAGGGCTTCCATCAGGCCGGAGCGCAACCTGGTGCCCCGTAGTTCCAGATGGAGGTCCGCCCCGAAAGTGGCCCAGGAATCCGTCATGGAAGTGGACCATACCCGTGCGCCACACAGCCCGTACGGTCAGAGCCATGACGACAGAGACGAAGACCGACGCCTACGCGACCGAGCACACCCCCCGCCTCTCCTGGGCCCAGCACGCGCCCGAGGTCTACAAGGCCATGGTCCGGCTGGACGCGGCCGCCCGTCAGGGCCTCGACCCGGTCCTCCTCGAACTGGTCAAGATCCGCGCCTCGCAGCTCAACCACTGCGCGTACTGCCTGGACATGCACACCAAGGACGCGCTGGCGGCCGGTGAGTCGGTGGAGCGGATCATCCAGCTCAGCGCCTGGGAGGAGTCACGGCACTTCTACACCGAGAGGGAGCTGGCGGCGATCGAACTGACCGAGGCCGTCACCGTCCTGACGGATGGTTTCGTCCCGGACGAGGTGTACGAGAAGGCGGCGAAGCAGTTCGACGAGAGGGAGCTTGCCCAGCTGATCGCCGCGATCAACGTCATCAACGCCTGGAACCGGTTCGCCGTCACCAGCCGTATGGTTCCGGGCCACTACACGCCGGGGCAGTTCAAGGGCAGCACCAAGTGACCGACCCCCTCGGGGTCTTCCGCGCCCTGCACCACGACCGCGCCCCCGGGGACCCCCTGGTCCTGCCCGGCCCGTGGGACGCGGCGAGCGCCCGCGCCTTCGAGGAGGCCGGCTTCCCGGCCCTCGCCACGCCGTCCGCGGGGGTGGCGGCGTCGCTCGGGTACGAGGACGGGGCGACGCCCGCCGACGAGATGTTCGCGGCGGTCGCCCGGATCGTCCGGTCGGTGTCCGTCCCGGTGTCGGCGGACGTGGAGGGTGGTTACGGCCTCGCGCCCAAGGAGCTCGTGGCCCGCGTCCTGGACGCCGGGGCGGTCGGCGTGAACCTGGAGGACTCCCGGGCCGGCACGCTGATGGACCCCCGGGCGCACGCCGACTGGCTGGCGGAGGTACGGGCGGAGGCGGGCGGGGCGCTGTTCCTCAACGCCCGGGTGGACACCTTCGTCCGGGGCGTCGCCGACCCGGAGGAGGCGATCGCCCGGGCGCGGCTGTACGTCGAGGCGGGCGCCGACTGCGTCTACCCCATCGGTGTGCCGCCCGAGCACATTCCGCTGCTCCGCGCCCGGATCGACGGGCCGATCAATGTGGCGCCCCTCCCCGGCGGTCCGCCGGTTCCGGAGCTGGGCCGCCTGGGCGCCACGCGCATCACGTTCGGTCCGGGCCTGCTGCACCGGGCGATGGCGGCGGTGCGCGAGATCGCCGATCAGGTGCGGCGCAGCTCGTAGACGGTCGTGTCCTCGCCCTCGTCCGCCCTGGTGAAGCCGGCGCGGGTGACGACCCCGTGCGAGGCGTCGTTGCCGTGGTCGACGACGACGCGCAGCACGGCGGTCTCCGGCCGGGTGAATGCCCAGTCGGTGAGGGCGCGCAACGCCTCGGTGGCGTAGCCGTGGCCGCGGGCGCTCTCCACCAGGTCGTAGCCGATCTCGGCACGGCCGTCGGCGTCCGGGGCGGCGTGGAAGCCGACGGCGCCCAGCGCGCGCCGGTCGGAGGCGCGGACGATGACGTACGGGCTCCAGCCGGGGCGGTACGTCCCCTCCTCGCGGGCCTTGGCCACCAGCCGGCCGGCGAGTCGGGTGCCCTCCGGCGGGCCGCCGTCCGCCCAGGTGAATCCGCCGGTGCCACCGTCGTGCAGGTCGGCCCCCACGTTCGGGGACACCTCGCACAGCAGCAGGCGTCCGGTGCGGACCGGGTCGGCGTACCAGCGCCAGACGGCCAGGCGCGGCAGGCCGTCCAGGTCGGCGCGGCCGGTGGCCCACAGCAGGGTCCGCCACGGGTCGCCGGTGCGCGGGGCGTGCGGGAAGAGGCGGTCCAGGACGCGGGTGCTCAGGTGGTCGGGCGGCCGCCAGGCGGGGGCGTCGAGGGCGCCGAGGATGTCGTACGTGTGCAGGAGCACTTCGACGACGCCCATCGCCGCGAAGCCGTCGGCCCCGGCCACGCCGTACGGGTGCCACGCCCGTACGTCCTCGGGCGTGGTGCGGACGGCGGCGGACAGGAGCCCGCCGGTGGCCTCGATGACGCGGACCAGTCCGGCGGGGGTGGTGCCCGGCTCGGCGCGGATCTCGAAGGGGACGTAGGAGTCGGTGGAGCGGCCGGTCAGCTGGGTGGCGTAGCCGGTGAAGTCCTCGGCGATGTGGACGGCCGTGTCGTAGCAGCTCCACTCCAGCCCGGCCGCCGGCCCGGACCAGTCCCGGTCCGCCACGCCGCGCAGCGCGCGGGCGGTGACCGCGACCGCTTCGTCGATGTCGTGTGCCCCCGTGATCGCCATGACGGCGACCCTAGACCCGTACCGTCTGCCGGGGCCACCGGATTCCGGCCCGCCGGCGGCGGGGCGGGCGGCCGATATCCGCTGGGCGCCCGGCCGCAGGTGATCCATCCTGGGTCCAACCGCACGTACGTGCCGGGCACTTCGAAGGGATCCGCCCATGGCCACCGAACGCATCGGCCCCCCGCTGGTCGGCGGTGAGCGCGAGATGCTGCGCGCCTTCCTCGACTACCACCGCGCCACCCTCGCCATGAAGTGCGAGGGCCTGTCGGACGAGGACCTGCGGCGCCGCTCCATGCCCCCGTCGACGCTCACCCTCCTCGGTCTGGTCCGCCACATGGCGGAGGTGGAACGCGCCTGGTTCCGCCGGACCATCAACGGCGAGGACGTCCCGCTGGTCTGGTCGCCGACCGACGACTACCAGGCGGCGTACGACCCGACGGGGTGCACCCGCTCGGAGGCGTTCACCGCCTGGGAGGCGGAGGTCGAACACGCCCGCCGCATCGAGGAGTCGGCCGCGTCGCTCGACGTCACGGGCCACAACGCCCGTTGGAACATCGACGTGTCCCTGCGGCACGTCATGCTGCACCTGATCCACGAGTACGCGCGCCACAACGGCCACGCGGACTTCCTCCGCGAGGGCATCGACGGCACGGTCGGCGCGTGACGGACGGCGTTGACCTCGACCGCGGTTGAGGCCGCAGGCTGTGGCGCGTAACGAAGTCCGCGTACGCGACAGGAGAGACATCGTGAGCCCTCAGGTCGGCGGGGTCCCCGTCCCGCGGGAAGACGTGGACGCCATCGTCGCGTTCGTCGCCGGCGTCCAGCACGCGCAGCAGAACGCCCTGCCCGACGCCTTTGTGAGCGGGTTCCGCGAGGACGCGGTGTGGGCACCGCGCACGGGAAGCGGCTGACCGGTTTCGCGGAGATCAGCGCGTTCACGCACACGGTCCTCCCCGGCACGGTCGACCACGACGTGACCGCAACCCACGAGGTCGAGCACATCCTGTTCGTCCGCCCGGACGTCGCCGCGGTCAAGGTGGGGCAGCGCCCGGTCACCCGGGACGGGAAGCGGCTGGACGGGGTGTTCCGGGGGCAGGCGGATCCGGCCGCACTGGTGGCCGGGAACCCCGAGGCCGTGCCCGGCACCCCGCTGTGCGTACTGGCCGAGGACGACGGTGTCCGGTGGGTCGCCGCCGCACAGAACACCAAGGTCATGGGCCCGGCGACGCCCGCCGCGCGCTAGCGTCCGTATTGCCCGATTATCCTGGGTCTGTGGAAGATCGCGGTGAGCAGAGGCCGCCCGACGGCGGAGTCCGCCCGGAGATCCTCGCCTCCTGGCGGCGCTCGCGGTCCCTCGGGATCGACACCGAGGGCGCCGCCCTGCCGGTCGGGAGCGACCTCGATCCGGACTCGCGGCTCATCAGGGCCGCCGCGCCGGTGCTGCGACACCTGTGCGAGCGGTTCTCGGGCCTGCCCGTCACCGTGACCCTGGCCGACGCCCAGGCACACATCGTGGACCGGCGGGGCGACCCGGTGGGGCTGGAGCTGATGGACGCCGCCTCCCTGGTGCCGGGCGCCAATGTCGACGAGCGGTTCATGGGCACCAGCAGCGTCAGCATGGTGCTGAGCACCAGAGCACCCTTCGTGGTCGTCGGCCACGAACACTTCCTGCACAACCTCAAGGAGCTCACCTGCATGGCCGCCCCGGTGCGCGATCCGGTGGGCGGCACCGTGCAGGGCGCGGTCAACCTCTCCGTACCCAGGGACCTGGCCGAGCCGGGCATGGCACTGGCCCTCCAGGACGCCACCGACCGCATCGCGGAACGCCTGCTGGACCTGAGCGCGGCCAGGGAGCGCAACCTGATGAGCTCCTTCCTCCACGCCCGGCGGCGCGGCGAGCACGCCCGGCTCCACCTCCACTCGGGCGAGCTCGCCCCCCTAGGCGTGGCCGCGCCCCGGCTGGCCCCGGAGGAGCGGATGGTGCTCCTGGAGAACGCCATCGAGCTGATCGGCTCGCCCGGTGAGGCGTTCGCCGAGGTCCCACTGGCGGGCGGCCGGGTCGCCACGCTGCGCCGCCAGGAGCTGCGCCACGGCGACGCGGAGGGCGCGGCCGTCGAGGTCAGCTTCGCGAGCGGTGGCGGCGGCACCGGCGGTACGGGGGTCACCACGACCGCCCCGGACGGCCGGGACGTCCCGCTGCTGAACGGCGCGCCCGACGCATCCGGCGCGTCCGGCCGCGCGGGCACCGGCGACCGGACCGACGCGTGGCTGCTGCTGGTGGGCGAGCCGGGTGTCGGCCGCCTGGCCGCCGAGGCGCGCGGACGGCTGTCGCTGCTGAACGAGGCGGGCAGGCGCGTCGGCACCACCCTGGACATGCGGCGCACCGCCGAGGAGCTGGCGGAGATCGCCGTGCCGCGGTTCGCCGACCTCGTCGTGGTCGACCTGATGGAGGGCGCCCTCACGGGCGAGGAACCCCCGTCGGGGCGGCCGGGCCCCGGTGCGGTACTGCGCCGGGTGGCGGCCTGGGCGGGCGAGGACTCGCGTGACGCGCGGGCCGGCGGGGTCGACGAGCCGGTCGCCTACCCGTCCGGCACGCCGCAGGCCCGGGCCCTCACCACCGGGCGGCCGGTCACGGACGCGGTGCTGACCGGCGCCCTGACCGGCGCCCTGACCGGCCCCCCGGCCGCCGCGGAGCACCCCGTGGACCTGCTCGGCGAGGGCGCGCACTCCTACCTGGGCGCCCCGCTGTGCGCCCGGGGCGCCGTCCTGGGCCTGGTCGGGTTCTACCGCCGAGGCAGGACCACACCGTACGAGCAGGACGACCTGGCGCTCGCGGGCGAGCTGGCCGCCCGTACCGCGGTCAGCCTGGACAACGCCCGCCACTACAGCCGTGAGCACCACTCCTCCCTCACCCTCCAGCGGAGCCTGCTGCCGCGTGACATGCCCCGGCTGACCGCCGCCGATCTCGCGTCCCGCTACCTGCCCGCCGACGCCAGGGCGGGCGTGGGCGGGGACTGGTTCGACGCGATACCGCTGTCCGGGCTGCGCGTGGCCCTGGTCGTCGGCGACGTGGCCGGGCAGGGCCTCCAGGCGGCGGCCACCATGGGCCGGCTGCGCACGGCGGTGCACACCCTGGCCGCCCTGGACCTGCCGCCCGAGGAGGTGCTGAGCCACCTGGACGACCTGGTCAGCCGTGGCCCCGCCGACGAGGAGGACCCGGCGACGGCGGCGACCTGCCTGTACGCGGTGTACGACCCCGTGTCCTGCCACTGCACGGCCGCCAGGGCCGGTCACCCGCCCCCCGCGGTGCTGCCGCCGGACGGCGCGCCGCGGCTGATCGACCTGCCGGCCGGCCCGCCGCTCGGGCTCGGCGGGGTCCAGCCGTACGAGTCCGCCGGGATCGACCTGGCGGAGGGCAGCCTGCTGGCCCTCTACACCGACGGGCTGCTCAAGGAGAGCCGCGGTTTCGGCGGCACCGACACCGACGCCCGCACCGCTCAGTTCCTGGCCTCGCTCGCCGGGCCCGAACCGTCACTGGAGCGGATCTGCGACCGGGTCACGAGTACCCTCCTCCCCGACGGCCCGCGCGACGACGTGGCGCTCCTGCTGGCCCGCGTGCACGCGCTGCCCGACGACCGGGTGGTGTCGTGGGAGCTGCCCTCCGATCCCTCGATGGTCGCCCGCGCCCGTGAACTGACGCACCATCAGCTCGCCGAGTGGGGCCTGGCGGAGCTGGACTTCAGCACCGGCCTGGTGGTCAGCGAACTGGTCACCAACGCCGTACGGTACGGCGGCCGGGGCCCCGTGTGCCTTCGGCTGCTGCGTGACGGCTCACTGATCTGCGAGGTCTCCGACCGCAGCAACACCTCCCCGCGCATCCGCCGGGCCGCCACCACCGAGGAGGGCGGGCGGGGCCTGTTCCTGGTGGCCCAGTTCACCAGGAGCTGGGGCGCCCGCTTCATGCCCCAGGGCAAGACCGTCTGGGCCGAGCAGGTGCCGCACACCGGCCGCCCGGCCCCCGAACCGGACGAGCAGGCCCTGCTGTCCATGTTCGACGACCCGGACTGAGCCACCGCCTCCCCTGCCGGGTCAGCCCGCGCTCCTCCCCGGCACTCGCCCGCCACTGGTGCCCCATCGCCCGGAACAGCGCCAGGCAACCCCCACGCACCGGAAGGGCCTGATGCCGCCATGTGGGCGGCGCCCGGCGACGGCATCGGCGCCCGGGTGGGGACGCTGCGCCAGGGGCCCCAGCAGGCGGCACGGCCCGGCGGGTCGCCGAAGTTCAGGGGCCGGGCCGCTGCGGCGGCCATGGGCGGGGCTCCGTCGCCCATGGCGGCTCAGTCGTGCGAAGGGCTACGGCAGCCAGGCCCGCCACGTCGGCTCGTTGGCCTTGACCCACTTCTCCGCCGCCGCCTCCGGGGAGAGCTTCTGCTCGGCGATCATCAGCGCCACGTCGTTCTGCGCCTCCGTCGTCCAGCGGAAGTTCTTCAGGAAGGCGGCCGCCTTCCCGCCCTTCTCGGCGAAGTCGGCGTTCAGGAACTTCTGCAGCGGGGTGTGCGGGTAGGCGCAGGCGACCTTCTTCGGGTCGGCGTCGCAGCCCTCCTTGTACGCGGGCAGCTTCACCTCCGTCATCGGCACCTTCTCGAACAGCCACTGCGGCTTGTACCAGTACGTCAGGAAGGGCTTCTTCTCCTTGGCGAACTGCTTGATCTGGGTGATCTGCGCCGCCTCGGAGCCCGCGAAGACGACCTTGTAGTCCAGGCCGAGGTTCTTCACCAGGGCCTTGTCGTTGGTGATGTACGACGGGGAACCGTCCAGCAGCTGGCCCTTGCCGCCGCTCTCCGCCGTGCGGAGCCGGTCGGCGTACTTGTTGAGGTTCTTCCAGTCGGTGACGTCCGGGTGGGCCTTGGCGAAGTACGTGGGGACGAACCAGCCGATGTGGCCGGTCACGCCCAGGTCGCCGCCGGGCGTGATGGTTTTCTTGTCCTTGACGTACCGCTGCTCCTGCTCCGGGTGGCCCCAGTCCTCCAGGAGGGCGTCCACCCGGCCCTGGCTGAGGGCGTCCCAGGCGGGGACCTCGTCGACCTGGACGGTGTCGACGCGGTAGCCCAGCTCGTGTTCGAGCAGGTACTTCGCCACGGCCACGTTCGCCTGGGCACCCACCCACGACTGGACGGACAGGGTCACCGTCTTGGCGCCCTGGGCGGCGGCGTACGGAGACGCCTGCTTGGTCATGTCGGCCGCGCCGCACGCGGTGAGGGGCAGCAGGGTCAGTGCGGCGATCAGCGGAGCCATGATGCGTTTACGCATGTCAGGCCTCCTTTCCGGTCGGCTGGGTGACCCGGTCCAGCATCAGGCCCAGGCAGACGATCGCGGCGCCCGCGACCAGGCCGGTCGCCAGGTCGCCCTGGGCGAGGCCGAAGACCACGTCGTAGCCGAGCGCGCCACCGCCGACCAGGCCGCCGATGATGACGACGGCGAGGACGAGGACGACCGCCTGGTTCACGGCGAGGAGCAGCGCGGGCCGGGCGAGCGGGAGTTGCACCTGCCGCAGCTGCTGCCAGCCGGTGGCGCCCAGCGAGCGGGCGGACTCCAACGCGACCGGGTCGACGCCGCGCAGGCCCTGGGTGGTGATGCGGACGACGGCGGGCAGGGCGTACACCACGGCGGCGGCGACAGCCGGGGCGCGGCCCACGCCGAACAGCGCGACCACCGGGATCAGGTACACGAACTGCGGCATGGTCTGGAAGACGTCCAGGACGGGGCGCAGCATCCGCTCCACCCGGCCGCTGCGCGCCGCCGCGACGGCGATGCCGAAGCCGAGCACCAGAGTGACGGCCACGGCGGCGAGCACCTGGGAGAGGGTGTCGAGCGACGCGTCCCACACGCCCAGGACACCGATGGCGGCCATCGCCGCGACGGCGGTCAGGGCCGTGCGCCACGTACCGACGAGCAGCGCGAGGGCGCCGACGGCCAGCAGCAGCGTCCACCAGGGCAGGGCCTGGAGGCCGTCACGTACGGGGTCGAGCACCCAGCCCGTGAAGTGCGCCGCCCAGTCGGCGGTGCCGCCGACGACGGGGACGCCCGAGTAGAGGTGGGCGGTCATCCAGTCGACGCCCCGGTTGACGGGCTCGGCGATGTCGAGGTGCCATGCCTCGGGCCAGGTGAGCCCGCCGGTCAGCCGGCCGGTGACGGCGGCGGCGACCACGGCGACACCGCAGGCGAGCCGGCCGCGTGCCGAACCGTCCCGGGTGCGCGCGCCCGTCGCCGTACGGTCCATGACCACGGCGAGCAGCACGATCGGGATACCGGCGGCCAGCGCCGCGCCCACGTCGACGGACGCGAGGGCCTGGTAGACGCGGTCGCCGAGGCCGCCCGCGCCGATGACGGACGCGATGACCGCCATCGACAGGGCCATCATGATCGACTGGTTGACGCCGAGGAGGAGTTCCTTGCGGGCGAGCGGAAGGCGGGCGGTCAGCAGCCGCTGCTTGCCGGTCGCGCCGAGGGAGGCCGAGGCCTCCAGGACGCCGGGGTCGGCGGCGCGCAGGCCGAGCGCGGTGAGGCGGGCCATGGGCGGGGCGGCGTAGACGACGGTCGCGAGGACGGCCGCGGGGACGCCGATGCCGAAGACGAGCACCACGGGGAGCAGGTACGCGAACGCCGGCAGCACCTGCATGGTGTCGAGGACGGGCCGCAGCGCCCGGTACGTACGGTCCGAGAGCCCGGCGGCGAGGCCGAGGGCGGCGCCGAGCGCGACGGACGCGGCGACCGCGACGACCATGAGGGCCAGGGTCTGCATGGTGGGCACCCACATGCCGAGCAGCCCGCACGCGGCGAACGCGGCGACGGTGGTCAGCCCGAGGCGCAGGCCGGCGACGCGCCAGGCGACGATCCCGGCGGCGGCGGTGACGCCGGCCCAGCCGGCGGCGAGGAGCACCAGGTAGACGCCGCGCACGGCGAGGACGACGGCGTTGCTGATGTGCCCGAAGAAGTACAGGAACAGCGGGTGGCTGTCGCGGTTGTCGACGATCCAGTCGCTGGCGGAGCCGAGCGGGCCGGACAGGTCGACGGAGAGGGAGGCGGGCCAGCTGCCGCCGCCGGCGAGGAGGAGGCCGAGCGGCAGGAGGACGAGGGCGGCGGCCGCCGGCCAGTAGCGTCGTGCGGCGGCGGGCAGCCGGGCCTGGGCGGGGGCGGTGACGGCCGCGGTCATGCCGCCGCCTTCCCCGCGGCCGCCGGGGCCCCGACCGGGACACCGGCGACGACCGACAGCAGGCCCTCGTGGTCGACGACGCCCACGCACCGGCCGGCGTCGACGACCCGTACCGGGCCGCCGCTGCGGGCGACCGCCTCGATGGCCTCGGACACGGTCGCGCCGGGCGCGACGGCCGGACCGGAGTCGGCGTCGCCGGCGCACGGCGGGCGCATGGCGGCGCGTACCGTCATCACCTGCTCGCGCGGCACGTCGCGCACGAAGTCGCGTACGTAGTCGTCGGCGGGCGAGCCGACGATCTCCTCGGGCGTGCCGAGCTGCACGATCCGGCCGTCGCGCATCAGGGCGATGCGGTCGCCGAGGCGCAGCGCCTCGTTGAGGTCATGGGTGATGAAGATCATCGTGCGGCCCTCCTCGCGGTGGAGCCGGATGACCTCCTCCTGCATGTCGCGCCGGATCAGCGGGTCGAGCGCGCTGAACGGCTCGTCGAACAGGAGCACTTCGGGGTCGACGGCGAGGGCACGGGCGAGTCCCACGCGCTGCTGCTGGCCGCCGGAGAGCTGGCCGGGCTTGCGGTCCTCCATGCCTTCCAGGCCGACCTTGGTGACGATCTGCGCGGCCTTGGCGCGCCGTTCGGCACGACCCATGCCCTGGATTTCGAGCCCGTAGGCGATGTTGTCGACGACCGAGCGGTGCGGCAGCAGGCCGAAGTGCTGGAAGACCATGGCGGCGCGGTGGCGGCGCAGTTCCCGCAGCCGGGACTTGTCCATGGACAGGATGTCCTCGCCGTCGATGGCGACGGTGCCGGAGGTGGGCTCGATGAGCCGGGTCAGGCAGCGTACGAGGGTGGACTTGCCGGAGCCGGACAGGCCCATGACGACGAAGACCTCGCCCTTGCGGACGTCGAAGGAGACGTCCCGGACGGCGGCGGTGCAGCCGGTGCGCTCGCGCAGTTCGGCGGCGGGGAGGTCCGCGAGCTCGGGAGAGCCGGGTACGCGGTGGGCCTTGGGGCCGAAGACCTTCCAGAGGCCCTCGACGGAGAAGACGGGGGTCGTGTCGGCGGGGGTCGTGTCGACCGGGGTCGTACTCATCAGGCACCGCCTCCCAGCAGTTCCGCGGCTTTTTCGCCGACCATCAGCACCCCGATCATCGGGTTGACGGCGGGCATGGTCGGGAAGACGGACGCGTCGGCGATGCGGATGCCGTCGAGCCCGCGGATCTTCAGGTCGGGGCCCACGACGGCCTGTTCGTCGTCCACGGCGCCCATGCGGCAGGTGCCGGCCGGGTGGTAGACGGTGTGCGCGACCTTGCGGGCGTACTCGCTGAGCTCCTCGTCGCCCGTCACCTCGGGGCCGGGGCACACCTCGCGCTTGAGCCAGCCGGCGAGCGGCTCGGCCTTGGCGATCTCGCGGGCGATGCGGATTCCGTCGACAAGGGTGCGGCCGTCGTAGTCGTCCTCGTCGGTGAAGTACCGGAAGTCGAGGGCGGGCTTGACCTCGGGGTCGGCGCTGGTGAGGTAGAGGCGGCCGCGGCTGCGCGGTTTGGGTATGTTCGGCGTCATCGACACGCCGTGGGCGGGGCGCTGGTAGCCGAGCCGCTCGGGGTTGTCGGTGAACGGGATCTGGTAGAAGTGGAACATCAGGTCCGGGCCCTTGGACTCGGGGTCGCGGCGCACGAAGAGGCCCGCGTCGCTGTCCATGGCGGAGTTCTCCGGGATGGGTCCGTTCGTCTCCCAGACGATGACCGACTCGGGGTGGTCGAGCAGGTTCTCGCCGACGCCCGGAAGGTCGTGGACGACGGGGATGCCCAGCTTTTCGAGGTCCGCCCTGGGGCCGATGCCGGAGTGCAGCAGCAGCCGGGGCGTGTCCACGGCGCCCGCGCAGACGAGGACTTCACGGCGGGCGGTGATGAGCTGCTCGGTGCCGTCCTTGGTGCGGACGTGGACGCCGGTCGCCGTCGTACCGTCGAGCTGAAGCTTGTACGCCCAGGTCTCCAGCATCAGGTACAGGTTGGGACGTTTGCCCATGATGGGGTGGAGGTACGCGACCGATGCGGACGAGCGCTTGTTGTTCTCCGGGTGGTACGCGAGGTCGAAGAACCCGACGCCCTCGTGGAACGGCTTGCTGTTGAAGCCCTCGACGCGCGGGACGCCGAGCGCGGCCTGGGCGGCGTCGACGAAGTCGCGGGCGATGGCGTTCCGGTCCTTCTCGTCCACGGAGACGATGTTGTTGAGGAGCTTGTCGAAGAACGGGTCCATGGCGGCGGCGTTCCAGCCCTCTGCCCCGGCCTCCTCCCACTCGTCCCAGTCGGACGGCAGCGGCTTGAAGGAGATGAGGGTGTTGTGCGAGGAGCAGCCGCCCAGCACGCGGGCGCGGCTGTGCCGGATGTGGGAGTTGCCGCGCGGCTGCTCGGTGGTGGGGTAGTCGTAGTCGAGGTCGCCGCCGAGCAGACCCATCCAGCGGCGCAGCGTCAGGACGTCGGGGCGGTCGACGTCGGAGGGGCCGCCCTCGATGACGGCGACGGTGACGTCGGGGTTCGCGGTGAGCCGGTGGGCGATGACGCTACCGGCGGTGCCGCCGCCGACGATGACGTAGTCGTACACGGTGTTGTCGGTCATGGTGCGTTTTCCTCTGTCCCCTGCCTCAGCCCGCGAACCAGCGCACGGGGCGCGGGGCGAGGTTCTGGTAGACGTGCTTGGTCTCGCGGTATTCGGCCAGTCCGGCGGGTCCCAGTTCGCGGCCGATGCCGCTCTTGCCGAAGCCGCCCCACTCCGCCTGCGGCAGGTAGGGGTGGAAGTCGTTGATCCAGACGGTGCCGTGGCGCAGCCGTCCGGCGACGCGCCGGGCGCGGCCGGGGTCGGCGGACCAGACGCCGCCGGCCAGGCCGTACTCGGTGTCGTTGGCGAGGGCGACGGCCTCGTCCTCGGTGCGGAAGGTCTCGACGGTGAGGACCGGGCCGAACACCTCTTCGCGGACGACGCGCATCTCGCGGTGGCAGCCGTCGAGTACGGTCGGGCGGTAGAAGTAGCCGTCGCCGTACGCGGGGCCGGTGGGGCGTTCGCCGCCGGCGCGGAGGACGGCGCCCTCGGCGAGGGCGGAGGCGACGTACTCCTCGGTGCGCGCGAGCTGCTGCGCGGAGACGAGGGGGCCGCACTCGACGCCCTTGTCGGTGCCGCGGCCGATGCGGATCTTCTCGGCGCGGCGCGCGAGTTCGGCGACGAAACGCTCGCGCAGCGACTCCTCGACGATGAGGCGGGAGCCGGCCGAGCAGACCTGGCCGCTGTGGATGAAGGCGGCGTTGAGGGCCTGGTCGACGGCGGTGTCGAAGCCCTCGTCGGTGGCGCAGGCGTCGGCGAACACGACGTTGGGGTTCTTGCCGCCCAGTTCGAGGGCGACCTTCTTGACGCTGTCGGCGGCGGCGCGCATCACCTTCGTACCGCTGACGAGTCCGCCGGTGAAGGACACCAGGTCGACATCGGGGTGTTCGGACATCCGCGCGCCGACGGGGTCGCCGGGTCCGGTGACCAGGTTGGCGACGCCGTCCGGGAGTCCCGCCTCGGCGAGGAGCCGGATGAGGGCGACCGTGGTCAGCGGGGTGATCTCGCTCGGCTTGATCACGAAGGTGTTGCCCGCCGCCAGGGCCGGGGCGATCTTCCAACTGGCCTGGAGGAGGGGATAGTTCCACGGCGTGATCAGCGCGCAGACGCCGACGGGTTCGTGGACGACGACGCTGTGGATGTCGGGCGATCCGGCGTCGACGACCCGGCCGCCGCTCTCGTTCATGACGAGGTCGGCGAAGTAGCGGAAGGCGTCGGTGACGCAGTCGACGTCGACACGGCCCTCTTCCAGGGTCTTTCCGGCGTCGCGGCTCTCCAGCAGGCCGATCGCCTCGCGGTCGCGCTGGAGCAGGTCGGCGACGCGGCGCAGCAGCGCCGCCCGTTCGGCGACGGGGGTGCGCGGCCAGGTGCCCTGGTCGAACGCGGTGCGCGCGGCGGCGATCGCGGCGTCGGTGTCCTCGGCCCCGCCCTCCGCGACGACCGCGAGGGTCGTGGCGTCGGCGGGGTCGAGGATCTCGCGTGTGGCGCCGGTGACGGCTGCTCGCCACTCCCCGCCCACGTGGATGGTCTGTTGGTCCGACACGTCGCGTTTGCCTTCCGTTCCCGATTCTCGTCACCGACGGTGGTCGGCGACCCGGGTCCCTGCCCTCGGAAACGGAAAGCATGCGCGAAAGTGGGTTTGCTCACTCCCTGTCGGGGTAGCGGAGCCGTCGCGCTCAGTTGCCGCCGACGGTGTCCAGCTCGTCGAAGACCTCGTCGGGGACCTCGTCCTGGACCCGGAGGCAGGCCACCCACGAGGGCGTCATCCAGTGCGTGATCAGCAGCGCGAACAGCACGGGGAACAGCAGACCGCCGTCGAAGCGGACTTCCCCGAGCCAGGCGGCGAGCCCGGTCCCGGCCGCTCCGGTGAACAGCACGCCCAGAGTGATCCGGTGGGCGATGGACCGGACCCGGTCACGCTCGACGAACTGGCGCTCGTCCAGCATGTGGCCGCGCAGTTGCAACAGCCCGCGGGTGGATCCATTGATGACGCCCATCGCCAGGCACCAGGGAACCAGCAGGGCGAACAGTGCGTACGCACACCAGACGGAGACCAGGTGGACGGCGCCCAGCCAGGCCGCCCCCATCGCCAAGGTCAGCGCCATGTGTGCCCCGACCACCAGGCGGCGCCGCGCCGCGGTGCTGCTCAGGGCCCGCGCCTCACGCCTGTTCATGATCGTGTACATACGCCGGTCGTGGCGCGTCGCGGCGGTGGTCATTTCTTCCTCCCGTTTACCCCGTAAACCTCTTCGGTGAGCGGCTGGAACGGCTCCAGGGAGAACAGCGCCTCCACCGGCAGCCCGAAGTAGCGGGCCGCCTTCAACGCCAGGTCAAGGCTGGGGTTGTACTGCCCTCGCTCGATGTAGCCGATGGTCTGGTAGTGGACACCCAAGGCGTCGGCGAGGGCTTGACGCGACACCTTGCGCTCCGCCCTGACCACGGCCAGCCTGTTGTGTACCTGCTCGCTCATGTATAAGAAGTACTACATCTCATAGCGCTTTCGCAATGATCCGAATGGATGACCGGTGCGGGCGTCGCTCCCCGGAAGGGCTCCCGGGCCGACCTAGGGTGCGTCCATGCGCAGCAGCGACGACCGCGTCTACCTCGCCCCCGTCGACCACCTGCGGGCTGTCGCCGCCGTGCTCGTCGTCCTGTACCACGGGTGCCAGCTGCTGAGCGCGCGTATCGAGGGCCGCCGCTTCGTCCCCGCGACGGACTGGCTGTACTCGGCGAACCCGGCCGCCACGCTGGTCTTCGAGGGCCACACGGGCGTGGCGCTGTTCATGGTCCTGTCCGGCTTCATCTTCACCGTCGGCACGTACGGCAAGCCGGTCCGCTACGGCCGCTTCCTCGCCAACCGACTGCTGCGGATCTACCCGCTCTACCTGGTCGTCACCGTGCTGGGCCTCGCCACCCAGGTCGCCATGCCCACGTTCCAGGACCTGCTGCGGATCCTGACGTTCGCGACGCCGGCACAGCCGTACGGGGGCGTCTTCTGGACGCTGTGCGTGGAGATGCAGTTCTATCTGGTCTTCCCGCTGCTGGGCCGGCTCCTCGGCGAGCGCGGGCCCGGCGCCCTGCTGCGGCTGCTGGCGGCGGTGTCCCTGCTGCGGGCGCTGGTGTGGCTGAGCAGCCCGGTGCCCGAACCGCACACGGCGTCGCTCTACCTGGGCCTGGCCGGGCGGATCGACCAGTTCCTGCTGGGGATGCTGGCCGCCTGGGTGTACGTGCACCACCGCGAGCGGCTCCGGGCCGCGTGGTTGCCGCCGGTCGCGCTGGCCCTGGCGGTGGGCCTACTGTGGTCGTTCAACCAGGTCCACGGGTTCGTCTCCGACAGCCCGCTGAAGCTGGCCTGGAGCGGAGCGGAGGGCGCGGTGTGGGCGCTGGTGGTGGTGGCGTACGTGGCGAACGGGCCGGCCACCGGCGCCTTCTCCCGGGCCCTGGCCCGGCTCGGGGAGGTCAGCTTCTCCGTGTACCTGACGCACTTCATGGTGCTGACGGTGATCGGCGAGTGGGGGTCCCCCCTGTTCGAGCGAGGCCGAGAGCTCGGGGGAGGGTGGTTTCCGGCCGGCCTGCCGCCGGTGTGGGCCGCCTTCGTCGTCACGGTGCTGGTGGCCCTCCCGCTCACGGTCGCGGTGTCGTTCGTGACGTACCACGCCATCGAACTGCCGTTCCTGCGCCTCCGGCGGCCGTACACGGGCGTCCCGGCCACGGTGGAAACACCGCGCCCCCGGCAGCGGGACAGCTACCGGGGGCGGTGAGTTCCGTACGCCGTACGGGTCAGATCAGGCCCAGGCCGCGAACCGCGTCGCGCTCCTCGGCGAGCTCCGCGACCGACGCGTCGATGCGGCTGCGGGAGAACTCGTTGATGTCCAGGCCCTGGACGATCTCGTACTTGCCGTCCTTGCAGGTGACCGGGAAGGAGGAGATCAGGCCCTCCGGGACGCCGTAGGAGCCGTCCGACGGGATGCCCATGGAGGTCCAGTCGCCCTCGGCGGTGCCGTTCACCCAGGTGTGCACGTGGTCGATCGCGGCGTTGGCGGCGGAGGCGGCCGAGGACGCGCCACGCGCCTCGATGATCGCGGCGCCGCGCTTGGCGACGGTCGGGATGAACTCGTCGGCCAGCCACTGCTGGTCGTTCACGACCTCGGCGGCGTTCTTGCCGGCGATCTCCGCGTGGAAGACGTCCGGGTACTGGGTCGCCGAGTGGTTGCCCCAGATGGTCAGGCGCTTGATGTCGGTGACCGGGGCGCCGGTCTTCTTCGCCAGCTGCGAGATCGCGCGGTTGTGGTCCAGGCGGGTCATCGCGGTGAAGCGCTCGGCGGGTACGTCCGGGGCGGCGGCCTGCGCGATGAGCGCGTTGGTGTTGGCCGGGTTGCCGACGACGAGGACCTTGATGTCGTCCGCGGCGTTGTCGTTGATGGCCTTGCCCTGCGGCTTGAAGATGCCGCCGTTGGCCTCCAGCAGGTCACCGCGCTCCATGCCCTTGGTGCGCGGGCGGGCGCCCACGAGGAGGGCGACGTTGGCGCCGTCGAAGGCGACGTTCGGGTCGTCGGTGATCTCGATGCCGCGCAGCAGCGGGAAGGCGCAGTCGTCGAGCTCCATGGCGGTGCCCTCGGCGGCCTTGAGGCCCTGCGGGATCTCCAGGAGGCGCAGCTTGACCGGCACGTCCGCGCCGAGCAGGTGGCCGGAGGCGATGCGGAAGAGCAGCGCGTAACCGATCTGGCCGGCCGCGCCGGTCACGGTGACATTCACGGGAGTGCGGGTCATGGCGATCTCCGTAAGACAGCTGGCGGTGGGGGTCCCTGCCCCTGGTGCTGGACATCCCCTGTTGATCGATCGGTGTCTCGACGTGAAGAGATATCCAGCGGTCAGGCTATCCGACCCGGGGCCCCGTCAACCCCCGCCCCCTTGTGTCGCGGCTCACTGCCGCGGCTCACTGCTGCTCCGTGCAGCCCTTCGTGCCGCTCGCCAGCGTGGCGCACGCCTTCGGTTCGGTCCCGTCGGCGGCCGCGACCATCGGCGTGTACGCGTCCTTGTCGATCTTCACCGCGCCGTTCTGCGTCTCGCCGCCCGCGCTGATGGTGACCGTGTCACCGGCCACCGCCTGGGAGATGCGGGCCCAGGCCGCCCCGCACGTCTTGCTGTAGCGGACCTCGACCTTGGTGGTGCCGACGGTCGCGGAGGACGTGGTGGTGGCGTACTCGCCGCCGCAGCCCATGGCTTCCGGGTCCTGGCCCGTGCAGTCGTCGCCGCTGCACTTCACGCCGGCGGGCAGCGGCTTGGAGGCGCTGGTGCTGGGGGTGGCCGCCGGGGACTGCGCGACGTTCCGGGCGGGGCCGTCGTCACCGCCGCCGAGGTCGGTCAGCAGGACGGCCGCGGCTATCACCAGCAGGGCGCCGACGACGCCGGCGACGAACATGGCCACCTTGCGCCTGCCCTGCGGCGCGGACGACACCGGAGCGGACGCGTGTGCGGGGGCGGGCTTGGGGGCGGGCGCCGCCGCCGAGGCCGCGGGGCCCCGCCGGGCCGGCCCGTTGGGGCCGCCGTCGGGCGGTATGACGGACGGCCGCTCCGCACGGTGGGCGCCCCGGGCGGCGGGCCGGTCCGGCCCCGGCGCCGCCTTCACCCGCGACGAACCGTCGGCGCCCGGCCCGGCGGTGCCGCCGAACTCGCCGAGCGCGGCGCGGGCCTGGGAGATCCGTATGGCCTCCATCGTCATGTCGTGGCGCATCTCGGCGCGGCTCCAGGCGCGCTCCGCGAGCTCCCACATGGTGGTGAGGTGCACCGGGTTGGTCCCGGTGACCTCGGCCAGCGCGACGATCGCCCCCTTGGGTGCGAGAAGCCGCCCGTTCAGATAGCGCTCCCACGACGTCTTGCTGTACCCGGTGCGGTCCGAGACCGCGGCGATGCTCAGACCGCTGCGGTCCACCAG
Source organism: Streptomyces sp. NPDC000229 (assembly GCF_040300825.1). Lineage (NCBI taxonomy): Bacteria > Bacillati > Actinomycetota > Actinomycetes > Kitasatosporales > Streptomycetaceae > Streptomyces > Streptomyces sp. NPDC000229. The sequence goes on along the minus strand of NZ_JBEPEL010000002.1, from coordinate 181,489 downwards.
CCGGCGCAGCTGACTCGCGAACTCCTTGACCTGTGGGTCGAGTTCCTCCGGTAGCGCCTTCCAACGAGGCATTGCTTCCCCCTTGTCCCCCCGTACGTGCCTGATGTGCTCCCCGCGCTGCGTCCCCCCTGACGCCTCCCGGAGCCCACCGGGGTCTCCACCCAGGTGTCACCGACAGGGATGCGCGGAGTCAGGATGACAGTTCCTGAGACGGGGGCGCACGGGCGCATTCGGAACGTGAGCGTGCCCCCTTACGCGCCCCTGTCCCGAGTGCCGCCCCAGTTTCGCATCCGTTGCGGGTCGATCACACCATGCCGGAATGGTCACCTCCGTGCCACAGGCCCCGGACATGTCTTGATCGAGATTGGCGGGTGCATGACGCTCGTACGCAGGTCACGGCGCCCGTCCTGCTCGGGGGAGAGGACGGGCGCCGCGGCTCACGTGGCGCGACTCACGTCGACAGCATCTTCTTCTGGAGCCCGGTGTCGAGAACGTCCAGGAACTGCTCGGTGGTCAGCCACGGGTGCTCGGGCGAGATCAGGCCGGCCAGGTCCTTGGTCATCTGGCCGCCCTCGACCGTCTCGACGCAGACCTGCTCCAGGGCCTGCGCGAACCCGGTCACCTCCGGCGTACCGTCCAGGGCGCCGCGGTGGGCGAGGCCCCGGGTCCAGGCGAAGACCGAAGCGACGGGGTTCGTCGAGGTCGACCTGGACTGCTGGTGGCGACGGTAGTGGCGGGTGACCGTGCCGTGCGCGGCCTCCGCCACGACGGTCCGGCCGCCGGGGGACATCAGGACGGACGTCATCAGCCCCGGCGAGCCGAACGCCTGCGCGACGAGGTCGGACAGGACGTCGCCGTCGTAGTTCTGGCACGCCCAGACGTAGCCGCCCTCCCACTTCAGGGCGGAGGCGACCATCTCGTCGATGAGGCGGTGCTCGTAGGTCAGGCCCGCCGCGTCGAAGGCGGCCTTGAACTCGGCGTCGAGGACCTCCTGGAAGATGTCCTTGAAACGCCCGTCGTACTTCTTCAGGACCGTGTTCTTCGTGGACAGGTGGACCGGGTAGCCGCGGGCCAGGCCGTAGCGGAACGAGGCGCGCGCGAAGTCGCGGACCGACTCGTCGAGGTTGTACATCGACAGGGCGACGCCCGCGCCCGGGAACTCGTACACCTCCAGCTCGACCGGATCGGAGCCGTCCTGCGGCGTGAAGGTCATGGTGAGCGTGCCGGGGCCGGGGACCTTGAGGTCGGTGGCGCGGTACTGGTCGCCGAACGCGTGCCGTCCGACGACGATCGGCCTGGTCCATCCCGGGACGAGCCGCGGCAGGTTGCTCATGATGACCGGCTCGCGGAAGATCACGCCGCCGAGGACGTTGCGGAGGGTGCCGTTGGGCGAGCGGTACATCGCCTTGAGCCCGAACTCCTCGACGCGCGCCTCGTCCGGAGTGATCGTGGCGCACTTGACGCCGACGCCGTACTCCCTGATGGCGTCGGCCGCGTCCACGGTCACCCGGTCGCGCGTGGCATCGCGGTTCTGGATGCCCAGGTCGAAGTACTTCAGGTCGACGTCGAGATACGGCAGGATCAGCCGGTCCTTGATGAACCGCCAGATGATGCGGGTCATCTCGTCGCCGTCGAGCTCGACGACGGGCTGGGCAACCTTGATCTTGGACATGAGGCGGTACGTCCCTCTCGCGCGGCGACGACATGTCTCGTCGTCAAGGTAGAGCGCGAGGACCTACGCGGCCTCCCGACGCGCGGTGCGGCGGTCCCGGGGGCCCGTCCTGCCCTCGGCTAGCGCACCGCGAACCGGACGGCGTCCTCCAGGAACGGGATCTCCAGCCACGGCGACGGCTGGGTCATCAGCGAGAGCAGCACGATGCTGGCGCCGAGCACTCCGTACGCGGCCATGTCGGTGAACCGCGACCGGACGGCGAGCATCCCCACGGAGGGCAGGACGCGCCGCAGGGCGGCACCGGTGAGCAGGGCGAGGCCGATGAGCATCGCCCCGATCCGGGGCGCCTGCGGGAACGGGTCGAAGCCGACGATCAACAGACCGAGCGCGGTCAGCCCGAGGACGGTGAGCAGGGGCCACTGCCGCGCGGGCGCCGGCGCGTCCCCCGGCGCGGCCCGCCCGCCGCCCTCCGGCCGCGCGGTGTCCCGCGTGACGGTCGGCGGCCTCCGGGACACCCGCGGCCGAGGTCCCTCCTCCCCGGCGACGCGCGACTCGTCGGCACGGGAGCGGGCGGCGGTGCCGTCGGCACGGGAGCGGGGGGCGGGTTCGTCGGTACGGGAGCGGGGGGCGGGCTCGTCGGCCGGGCGCTCGGCCGGGCGGGGGCCGGCAGTCGCGTCGGCGGGGGCGTCGGCGGGTTCGTCGCCACCGGAGCGGGCATCGGCGGCCCGTGCGGCAGCCGGGCCCTCGGCCGGGCCGGCGGCGGGCGGCTCGGCGGCCGGGCGCGCGGGGGTGGAGGCCTCGGTGCCCGGGCTGCCCGTGACGGTTCGGCCCGCCCGGTCGGCCGCCGGGTCCGCCGTGCCACTTGCGGCGCCGGAGCCGCCCGTCGTGGGACGGCCGCCCGCGGCGGGCCCGGCCGCGGCGGGCCGGGCCGGGGTGGCGGAGTCGTCGTTCGCCCGTACGCCCATGGGGTCGCCCTCTCCGGTCCGGCTCAGCTCGCGGTGGCGCCGGCGGCGCGCTCGGCCGCCTCGACGACGTTGACCAGCAGCTGGGCCCGCGTCATCGGGCCGACGCCGCCCGGGTTCGGGGCGCGCCACCCGGCTACCTCGTTCACGCCCGGGTGCACGTCGCCCATGATCTTGCCGCTCTCGTCACGGCTGACACCCACGTCGAGGACGACCGCCCCCGGCTTGACGTCCTCGGGCTTGATCAGGTGCGGTACGCCCGCCGCGGCCACGATGATGTCGGCCCGCCGCAGGTGCGCGGCGAGGTCCCGCGTACCGGTGTGGCACTGCGTGACCGTCGCGTTCTCCGACTTGCGGGTGAGCAGCAGCGGCATCGGGCGCCCGATGGTGGTGCCGCGGCCGACGACCACGACCTCCGCGCCGTTGATCTCGACGCCGTGCGCGCGCAGCAGCGTGATGATGCCGTTCGGGGTGCAGGGCAGCGGGGCGGGCTCGTTGAGCACCAGGCGGCCCAGGTTCATCGGGTGCAGCCCGTCCGCGTCCTTCGCGGGGTCCATCAGCTCCAGGATGCGGTTCTCGTCGATGCCCTTGGGGAGCGGCAGCTGCACGATGTAACCGGTGCAGGACGGGTCCTCGTTCAGCTCGCGTACGACCGCCTCGATCTCCTCCTGCGTGGCGGTGGCGGGCAGTTCCCGCTGGATGGAGGCGATGCCGACCTCCGCGCAGTCCCGGTGCTTGCCCGCGACGTACTTCTGGCTGCCCGGGTCGTCGCCGACCAGGACGGTGCCGAGGCCGGGGGTGATGCCCTGGGCCTTGAGGTCCGCCACGCGGGCGGTCAGGTCGGACTTGATCGCGGCGGCGGTGGCCTTGCCATCGAGAATCTGGGCGGTCATGTGCCCATCCTCGCGGATGACCCCGCCCGGGTTCCAATTCGCGAGCACTTCGCGTGCACTCGAGGTTGCACTTGCACAACACCTTGTTATTCCGACTGGACAAAAAGTCGACCATACGACGACGATGATCCGCGCAGTGCCGCGGGCAGTGCCGGGGGGCAAAACCGCTCAAAAGTATGTGAAGTTCCTCCGCGCGGGCCGCGCCGTCCCCGCACATCAACGGAGGAAACCCGCCATGAGCTTCGGCGACCCGAACAATCCCTACGGCCAGCCCCAGGGCCAGCCCCAGCAGCAGCCCGGCTACGGCTACCCCCAGCAGGGCCAGCCGCAGCAGCCGGGTTACGGCTACCCGGCCGCCCCGCCCCCGCCGGCGTACGGCGCCGGCTACCCGGGTGGCGCGCCGATGACGATGCCGGGCCTGATGCAGACGGCCCGCGTCCTGCTGTTCATCATCGCGGGTCTGCAGATCATCGGCGGCATCATCGCCGCCGTCGCCATCGCGGCGGCCCAGGACATGTCGGACTCGGTGGGCGCGGGTGAGGCGACCGACGGCCTGGCCGGCCTCGGTTACCTCGTCGTCCTCATCCTGCTCGCCTTCGCGGGGTGGGCGATCTTCCTCGGAGTCCGCTTCTCCAAGGGCGGCAACGGCATCCGGGTGACGACGATCGTCTACGCGGCGCTGTTCCTGCTGCTGAGCCTCGGAAACCTGGTGGGTGGGGAAGGTCAGGGGTCCGCGGTCGTGGGAGCCCTCATCGGCTTCGCCATCGGCGGCATCATCCTCGCCTCGATGGTCACCAGCAGTGCCGGCGCCTGGTTCAACCGTCCGCGCTACTGATACGCGCGGATCCCGCACGAAAAAGGCCGCGGCCCACCGCTCAACAGCGGTGGGCCGCGGCCTTTTGTGCCGTACGAATCCGGATCAGGATCGGGATTGGGATCGGGATCAGTGGAAGAAGTGGCGCGTGCCCGTGAAGTACATCGTCACGCCCGCCTTCTTCGCGGCCTCCACCACCAGCTCGTCACGGACCGAACCGCCCGGCTGCACCACGGCCTTGACGCCCGCCGCGGTGAGGATCTCCAGGCCGTCGGGGAACGGGAAGAACGCGTCGGACGCGGCGTACGCGCCCCGGGCGCGCTCCTCGCCCGCCCGCTCCACCGCGAGCTTGGCGCTGTCGACACGGTTGACCTGGCCCATGCCGACGCCGACGCTCGCGCCGTCCTTGGCGAGCAGGATCGCGTTGGACTTGACCGCGCGGCAGGCCTTCCAGGCGAAGGCCAGCTCGGCCAGCTCGGCCGCGGAGAGGGCCTCGCCGGTGGCGAGGGTCCAGTTGGCCGGGTCGTCGCCGTCCGCCTGGAGGCGGTCGGTGACCTGGAGCAGCGCGCCGCCGTCGATGGGCTTGACCTCGACGGTGCCCGCGGGGGCACCGGGGGCTCGCAGTACCCGGATGTTCTTCTTGCGGGCGAGGACCTCGACCGCGCCGTCCTCGTAGTCGGGGGCGACGATGACCTCGGTGAAGATGTCGGCGACCTGCTCGGCCATCGCCACGGACACCGGGCGGTTGACGGCGATCACGCCGCCGAAGGCCGACAGCGGGTCGCAGGCGTGGGCCTTGCGGTGCGCCTCGGCGATGTCGGCGCCGATCGCGATGCCGCACGGATTGGCGTGCTTGATGATGGCGACGCACGGCTCGTCGTGGTCGTACGCGGCCCGGCGCGCGGCGTCGGTGTCCGTGTAGTTGTTGTACGACATCTCCTTGCCGTGCAGCTGCTCCGCCTCGGCGAGGCCGCCCGTGCCGTCGACGTACAGCGCGGCGCCCTGGTGCGGGTTCTCGCCGTAGCGGAGGACGTTGTCGCGGGCGTACGTGGCGCCCAGGAAGTCCGGGAAGCCGCTCTCGTCGGCGGCGGCGTACTCGTCGGCGAACCAGGAGGCCACGGCGACGTCGTACGCGGCCGTGTGCTGGAACGCCTCGGCGGCCAGGCGCTTGCGGGCGCTCAGGTCGAAACCGCCCGCCTTGACGGCGTCGAGGACGTCGCCGTACCGGGCCGGGGAGGTGACGACCGCGACGGAGGGGTGGTTCTTGGCGGCGGCACGGACCATGGAGGGGCCGCCGATGTCGATCTGCTCGACGCACTCGTCGGGCGTCGCGCCGGAGGCGACCGTCTCGCGGAACGGGTACAGGTTCACGACGACCAGCTCGAACGGCTCCACGCCCAGCTCGGCGAGCTGCTCGCGGTGCGCGTCCAGCCGCAGGTCGGCGAGGATTCCGGCGTGCACGCGCGGGTGCAGCGTCTTGACGCGGCCGTCCAGGCACTCGGGGAAGCCGGTGAGCTCCTCGACCTTGGTGACCGGGACACCGGCCGCGGCGATCTTCGCGGCGGTGGAGCCGGTGGAGACCAGCTCGACGCCGTTCTCGTGCAGCCCGCGGGCGAGCTCCTCCAGCCCCGTCTTGTCGTAGACACTGATCAACGCGCGACGGATGGGCTTATTCACCGACATGAACCTTTCGTCCCTCAATGCGGTAGCCGTGCCGGGCCAGACGCCCCACGACCTCGACGAGCAGCGAGCGCTCGACTTCCTTGATGCGCTCATGGAGAGCGGCTTCGTCGTCCTCGTCCCGGACCTCGACCACGCCCTGGGCGATGATCGGTCCGGTGTCGACGCCGTCGTCGACGAAGTGGACGGTGCATCCGGTGACCTTCACGCCGTGCGCGAGCGCGTCCCGCACTCCGTGGGCACCGGGAAAACTGGGCAGCAGGGCCGGGTGCGTATTGACGATCCGGCCGCCGAAACGGGCCAGGAACTCCTTGCCGAGGATCTTCATGAACCCGGCCGAGACGACGAGATCCGGCTCGTACGCGGCGGTCGCCTCGGTCAGCGCGTGGTCCCACGCGTCACGCGTGGCGTGGTCCTTGACCTTGCACACGAAGGTGGGCAGCCCGGCGCGCTCGGCCCGTTCCAGGCCGGCGATGCCGTCGCGGTCGGCGCCGACCGCGACGATCTCGGCCCCGAAACCTTGCGGGTCGTCGGCGATGGCGTCGAGCAGAGCTTGCAGGTTCGTGCCCGATCCGGAGACCAGGGCGACGAGGCGGGCGGCGGCCACGGGGAAACCCTTTTCGCGTTGCTTTGTGTGGTCCTACAAATGAATCGGGCCCCTCGATACGGGGAACTCTACGAGAGAGCCGACCGTCAGCAACGATACCGGCACACCCAGCCGCCCCCACGGGACGGGGGCGGGGCCGGGGGGTAGCGTCTGAGGCAGGGCCGTCCCCGAACGGGACGGACACGACGACACGAGACCCCCGCCGCGCGCTGTCGCGCCGGGCCCGGGGTCTGAGGGGAAGACGTTCACCACATGCCGGACCGACGCCGCCGCACGGCCATCCACCTCCTGCCGCGGGAACGCCAGTCCACGGAGCCCAGGGACGAGAACAATCCGTTCGCCCCGCCGCCGGAGGGCAGGCCGGACCAGCCCTGGCAGCCGCGCCGACCTTCGAGCGGTGACGGCGACGGCGACGGCACCCCGGAGGGCTCCCCCGAGGAACCGCAGCGGGACCGCCCGGCCTGGGGGAGCCAGTGGAGCCCGCGGCAGCCGGGGCGCTCCTCCGGCGGATTCGGCAACCGCCCGAGCGGCGACCAGCAGGGCGGCGGCCAGGGCCGGGGCGGGTCCGAGTCGCCCACCCCGCGCTGGGACCCCACCGACCCCGCGCAGCGCCGCGCCCGCTACGCACTGCTGTCGGGCATGTGGGCGTTCTTCTTCGCGATCTTCGACTTCCCGGAGATTGGTCTGCTGCTGGGCGCCCTGGCCCTTTACTGGGGCATCAGCTCGCTGCGCGCCAAGCCCCGCGCCGGCGCCGGCCGGCCCGCCGTGACCGACGCCCCGGGCGGGGCCGCGGGCGGCGCCCCGGCTGCTGCTCCGGCCCCGGTCGGCCCGCCGCCCGGCTCGGGACGTCCGCAGACGACCGCCGCGGTGAGCGGGCTGGTCACGGCGGCGCTGGCGCTGATGATCGTGGCGGCGACGTTCACGGTCCAGCTCGTCTACCGCGACTACTACGCGTGCGTGGACGACGCCCTGACGAAGACGGGCCAGCTGTCCTGCAACCAGATGCTCCCGGAGCCCCTGCGCGACGTCTTCGGCGTCCAGGAGTAACGAGGAGCACCGGGCAACGGGCAACGAGGGCGGTCAGGGCTGCTCGGACTTCGAGGCCTCGGGGGCCTCGGGGGCCTCGGGGGCCTCGGGGGCCCCAGGAGTGTCCGAGGTTCCCGTGGCGTCGTCCGCCGGCGGAGGCTCCGGGTACACAGGGGGCCCCAGGTACGCCGGGGGCTCCGGGTGCGGCAGGGGCGACGCGGGGGCTTCCGCAGCCGCGGGGAACGTGGCCACGAGGCCGCCCGAGGCCTCCTTGAGGGCCGTCCAGCGGGCTTCGCGCGCCGCCGGGTCCTCCCACGACGCGGGGAGGAAGTCGTACGGCTCGAAGGCCGGGTCGCCCGGGTCGTCCTCGGGGGCGGACCGCCCGGGCGTACGCACCGGGGCAGGGGCGGCCGCGTCCGGCGACGGTACGGGCACACGGGCCGGGACCGGGGCCGGGACCGGCACCGCTGCCGGCCCGGTTTCACCCCGCCGCCGCCACGCCCGCAGTGCCGTCGCCAGGGGCACGCCGAGGCCCGCCGTCCACACCACGGCCGCCCCGCCCGCCTGCCACCACACCGGGCCGAACGCCTCCAGGCGCCCCGTGCCCAGGGGCCCGCCCGCGGCCGCCGCCAGCACCGCGACCGCCGCCCCGACGCAGAAGGCCGCCAGCAGAGCAGCCGAAGCCGCGTCCCGCAGGCCCCCATGCCGTACGCCCGCGTCCCCCCGCACACCCGCGTCCCCGACACCCGCGTCCCGCGCCCCCTCACCATGCCCGCCCTCGCCCCGCATCCGCCACCCGCAGAACCACCCGACCGCCGCGCCCGCCGCCACGGGCACCACCGCGGCCGTCCAGTTCACCCAGGACCCGCGCCCGTCCGTCGGCACCGCGGCCAGCAGCGGAAAGGGCGGCAGCGCGGCGGCCCCCGTCACCCCGAGCGGCGTCACCGCGGTCCCCGTACCGAGCAGGAATCCGGGCCCCAGCCCGTACACCGCGCCCCACACCGCCGCGTTCGGGACGAGGGCGACGGTCAGCAGCAGGAGCGCCGTCCGCCCCGACCAGGCGCCCGACAGACCCAGCAGGGACTCGCGCGCCGCGCCCGCGTGCCACACCAGCGACACCGCGACGAGCACCGTTCCCCCACCGACCAGCACGCCCAGCCCCGCACCCGCGGCGCGGACGGCGGTGGCCGTGCGGGAGCGGGCGAGCCCGACCCGGACCCGCTCCGGCACCCACGCCGGCAGCGGCCCCGTCGGTCGCCCGTGCGCCGTCCACACCCCGGCGGCCGCGGCGAGCGCGACGAGCGGTGGCAGACGGAGCGCCGCGCCGAGGGGTTCGGCGGGCAGCGGCCCGCCCGCCGCGTATCCGACGGCCCCGGCCGCGACCAGCAGGTAGCCGCCCGTCAGGGCGGCCACCGCGCCGCCCGCCGACGGCTTGGGCCGCGCCTCTCCGGGCTCGGCGGCGTCGCGCGCGGTCCGGTACACCAGCCACACCGGCAGTCCCACGAGCAGCAGCGGGACGACACCGACGGGCGCGGCCGCGCCGGAGAGCGTGGTGGGGCGGACCAGTTCGGCGCCGTGGGCGAGGAGCCAGACACCCGCGGAGACATGCAGGGCGCCGCCGGGGCCGCTGTCCGGGTACGGGGAGCTGATCCACATCACCATCACCAGGACGGTGACGGAGCCGAGCCCCAGCCCGGCGGCGAGCGCGCCGCGCACACAGGACCCGGCCAGCGCGGCGGTCCGGCCGCCCTGCACGAGGGCCAGCGGGTGGTCGGTCGCTTCGGTCACGGCGCCATGCTGCCAACGACACGCGCTTGATCCACGTAACGGCAGATTGGCCGGTGTGGCGCGCAATATACGGTTATGTACTTTTTCGTCGAGTGCAGCCCTGCCGGGGGCCGGCCATGACCCAGACCACGACCACGACCGACGCCGCTCCTTCCACGCCCCCGCTGCCTTCCCCCAAGGAACGGCGCCGGCTGCGTGAGGCGATGTCCATGACGGAGGAACAGCTCGCCCAGCTGGTCGGCGTGACGCGCGCGACGGTGCGCTCCTGGGAGACGGGGCGCACAAGCCCGCGCGGGCGCAAACGGGAGGTGTACGCAAGGCTCCTGGGCACCGCGCGGCGGGACGCACCGGGAGAGCCCACACGCCGCTCGGGAGCCGAGAGCGCGGCCCGCGCCGATGACGCCTCGGACACCCGGGCGGCGGACACTCCGGGGACGGCGCCGGGGCCAGGGGCTGGGACGGGGACAGGAACAGGGACAGGGCCGGAGGCCGCGCCCCTCGCACCCGCCGACGCGTTCGACGCGCTGTACGCGTACGCCGCCCCCGCCCTCGTACAGCAGGCCTACCTGCTCACCGGGCGGCGCCTGCTGTCCCGCGAGGCCGTCGAGTACGCCTTCCACCTGGCCTGGGAACGCTGGCCCGAGGTCGCGGTCGACCGTGACCCGGCCGGGTGGGTGCGGGCGGTGACGCACGAGTACGCGCTGTCGCCCTGGCACCGGCTGCGGCGTTCCCACCGGCACCCCGACGCCCCGACCACCGACCAGGCCGCACAGGCGCTGCGCGGCGCGCTGCTGGACCTGCCTCCGGCGTACCGCCGCACACTGCTGCTCTACGACGGGCTGGGCCTGGACCTGCCGGAGACGGCCGCCGAGACCGAGGCGAGCACCCCCGCCGCGGGCAACCGCGTCCTGCACGCCCGCGAGCTGCTCGCCGAGCGGATCCCGGAGCTCGCCGATCCGGAGGTTCTGCACAAGCGGCTGACGTCACTGCTCGCCAAGGGTCCCGCCATGGTGCTGGCCGCGCCGCGGACCGCGCGCACCGGCAGCGAACGCCGGATCAGGTTCTGGACCAGGGCGGCCATCGCGCTGACCGCGCTCGTCATCGGCGCGACCGCGTTCACGCTGGCCACCGCGCCGACCGGGTACCAGCCGCCCCTGGCTCCGGGCGAGGCGGTCGACGGGGTCCCGGTCCTCAGCGGCCCACAGCGGCTCACTCCCCAGGACGCGGCGCTGCGCGACAGGCTCCGCGGCGAACCGGTCACCGGCCCCGCCCGCCTGGTGCCGGACACGCACTGACCCGCGCGGCGAGACGGCGATGGGCCCGCTCCCGGATGTTCGTCCGGGAGCGGGCCCATCGTCTGTGCGGCAGATCAGCCGGCTGATTGCTCAGGCAGCCGGTGCCCAGGCACCGGTGCTCAGGCAACCGGTTGCTCGGACGGCCGGTTGTTCGGACGGCCGGTTGCTCGGGCAGCCGGTTTGTTCAAGCAGTCGGTGCGCTCAGCCCGCGAGGATCGCGCGCGCCAGCTTGGCCGTCTCGGTCGGCGTCTTGCCGACCTTGACGCCCGCGGCCTCGAGGGCCTCCTTCTTCGCCTGCGCGGTGCCGGACGAACCGGACACGATCGCACCGGCGTGGCCCATCGTCTTGCCCTCGGGGGCGGTGAAGCCCGCGACGTAGCCGACGACCGGCTTGGTGACGTTGGCCTTGATGAAGTCGGCCGCCCGCTCCTCCGCGTCGCCACCGATCTCACCGATCATCACGATCAGCTCGGTCTCGGGGTCGGCCTCGAAGGCCGCGAGGCAGTCGATGTGGGTGGTGCCGATGACCGGGTCGCCACCGATGCCGACGGCCGACGAGAAGCCGATGTCACGCAGCTCGTACATCATCTGGTAGGTCAGCGTGCCCGACTTGGACACCAGGCCGATCTTGCCGGGCTTGGTGATGTCGCCCGGGATGATGCCGGCGTTGGACTGACCCGGCGTGATCAGGCCGGGGCAGTTCGGGCCGATGATCCGGGTCTTGTTGCCCTTCTCCACCGCGTACGCGTAGAACGCGGCGGAGTCGTGGACCGCGATGCCCTCGGTGATGACGACGGCCAGCGGGATCTCGGCGTCGATGGCCTCGACGACGGCGGCCTTGGCGAAGGCCGGCGGCACGAAGAGGACGGAGACGTCGGCGCCGGTCTCCTTCATCGCCTCGGCGACCGTGCCGAAGACGGGGACGGACGTGCCGTCGAAGTCGACGGACGTGCCGGCCTTGCGCGGGTTGACGCCACCGACGATGTTGGTGCCGTCACCCAGCATGAGCTTGGTGTGCTTCATGCCCGTGGCACCGGTCATGCCCTGGACGATGACCTTGCTTTCCTTGGTCAGGAAGATAGCCATGGTGTTTCCGACCTCGTCCCTTACTTCGCAGCCGCGAGCTCGGCGGCCTTGTCGGCCGCGCCGTCCATGGTGTCCACACGCTGCACGAGCGGGTGGTTGGCGTCCGACAGGATCTTGCGACCCAGCTCCGCGTTGTTGCCGTCGAGGCGCACGACCAGCGGCTTGGTGACTTCCTCGCCCTTGTCGGCGAGCAGCTGCAGCGCCTGGACGATGCCGTTGGCGACCTCGTCACAGGCGGTGATGCCACCGAAGACGTTGACGAAGACGGACTTGACGTCCGGGTCGCCGAGGATGATCTCCAGGCCGTTCGCCATCACCTGGGCGGACGCGCCGCCACCGATGTCGAGGAAGTTGGCGGGCTTCACGCCGCCGTGCGCCTCACCGGCGTACGCGACGACGTCCAGGGTCGACATGACCAGGCCGGCGCCGTTGCCGATGATGCCGACCTCGCCGTCGAGCTTGACGTAGTTGAGGTTCTTGGCCTTGGCGGCAGCCTCGAGCGGGTCGGCTGCGGCCTTGTCCTCGAGGGCCTCGTGCTCCGGCTGGCGGAAGTCGGCGTTGGCGTCCAGCGACACCTTGCCGTCCAGCGCGATGACACGGCCGTCGGCGACCTTGGCCAGCGGGTTGACCTCGACGAGGAGGGCGTCCTCGGCGACGAAGGTCTTCCACAGGGTCACCAGGATCTCGGCGATCTGGTCCTTGACCTCGGCCGGGAACTTGGCGGCCTCGACGATCTCGCGGGCCTTGGCCTCGGTGACACCCTCGTTGGCGTCGACCGGGATCTTCGCCAGGGCCTCGGGCTTGGTGGCCGCGACTTCCTCGATGTCCATGCCGCCCTCGACGGACGCCATGGCGAGGAAGGTGCGGTTGGTGCGGTCGAGGAGGTACGAGACGTAGTACTCCTCGGCGATCTCGGGCGCCGTCTCGGCGATCATCACCTTGTGGACCGTGTGGCCCTTGATGTCCATACCGAGGATGTCCGTCGCGCGGGCGACGGCCTCGTCCGGAGTGGCGGCCAGCTTGACGCCACCGGCCTTGCCGCGGCCGCCGACCTTCACCTGCGCCTTGACGACCGAACGGCCGCCCAGTCGCTCGGTCGCCTCGCGCGCCGCCTCAGGCGTGTCGATGACTTCACCGGCCAGCACCGGTACACCGTGCTTGGCGAAGAGGTCCCTCGCCTGGTACTCGAACAGGTCCACGCGCGTCCGTCCCTTTTCTGGTGATCGCGGTTCCGTTGTCTGCGTGGGCGTGCCGCGGAGGGCAACGTGACTGCGCTGTCACAAGGGAGGCGTACACGGTGTCCGTGGACGCGGCATGTCCGTCTCGCAGATTATCCCCGTGAGACCGGGCCACCTAAATCGCAGGTCACACCGGAGCGGTGATACCTGTCACAAGCACGGACCTCAAACGGGCGGCCCCACCGACTGTGAGACCGCCCGTTGCTACGGATTTCGTACCGGATCAGACGCGTCGGATCCGGTACGGATCAGATGCCGTAGGGGAGGTAGTCCGGGGTGACGGCGCCGGCCGTGCCCTGGAGGCCGGAGACGGCGTTGCCGACGAGCGGCTGGACGTCGGAGGTGACGCCCGCCGCCAGGCCGGTCGCGAAGGGCTGGACGTCGCCGGTCACGTCGTACGCGAACGGCGCCACCTCACCGGTCACGCCGTACGCCAGGCCGGTCGCGCTGCCGCTCACGCCCTGGGCCACCGGCTGGACCTGGTCGGCCACTGCCTGGACGAGCGGCTGCACCGAGCCCGTGACACCGTCCGCGAACGGGTCGACCTGGCCTGCCACGCCACCGGCGAGCGGCTGGACCTGGGAGACGACGCCCTCGGCGAACGGGTACGCGTCGGAGACCAGGTCCTCGGCGAGGACACCCGCGTCACCGGCCGCCTGGCCGGCGACCGGCACGGCGGAGTGGACGGCGCGGTATGCGATGGGCGGCAGCGCGTCCTGGGCGGCGGCGTCCGCGACGGGGGTGACGGTGGCGGCCGGGTCGCTCTGCACCTCGTGGGCGAAGGCGGAGAGGGGGCCGAAGAGGTAGTCGATCTCGCCCTCGGCCTCGCTCTGGACCTCGGTGCCCACACCCTGGACCTGCGCGGTCGCGTACTGGGCGTCGGTGGTCACGTCCTGGGCCTGCGCGGTCGCGTACCGGGCGTCGGTGGTGACGTCCTGGGTGACCTGCTGCCGGGTGTCCTGGACCTGCGCGGTGGCGACGGCGGTGGTGTCGTCGGCGACCGTGTCGACAGCCGTGTCGGCCGCGTCGACCACCTTGTCCGGGGTGGAGAGCGGCACGGAGACGGAGACCTCGGCCGCACTGGCGGCGGCGGTGCCGATGGCCCACATACCGGTGGCGGTGGCGGCGACGGCTATGGAACGGCGGATGTTCTTGTGCATGGGTGCGTCGGATCCTTCGAATTCGGTTCTGGAGACGGCGGGCAGACCTGTCCCGCCCCCGCGCGGCAGGTCGATTGAGCGGGGGAAGGCCTGCCCTAGCCGGGGAATTCGAGGATGTTGCGGGGTCGGTCCTGGGTGGGTGCCTCGGTCGCGGGCAGCGCGGCGCCCCGGACCGGACCGGTGTGTGCTTCCGCCGAGGACGCCACGGCGTGCTGGTCGCCGCCGCGGGACGTGCCGCCGTCACCGGCGGCGGACTGGCGCACGGCCCCGCCGCACGGGCCGGGCGCCAGGGGCTGCGGCGGCGCGGCGGCGTGCGTGTGCGCGGGGCGGCGTTCGCCTTCGGCCGCACGGGTGTCCGGGCCGGTGCCCCTCGCGTCGGCGGCCGCGCCGTGCGAGGTCGCGGCCCGTGTCCCGGGCTGGGCGGCGGTGGCCTGGTCACCGGTGAGGTCCCGGTCGGCGGCCTCGGCGCCGGTGGCCCCGCCCGGTGCGGCGCCCTCGGCCGACTCCTGGGCCGTCCACTGGTCCGGGGCGGTGCCGGCCGGCGGTACGAGCGGTACGCCGGGGTGGGCCTCGGGCAGCGGTGCCGGAGGAGCGCTGGGCAGGGCCGGGGCCGAGGGCGGTGTCACCGGGGCCTCGGGCAGCGCGCCGGTGACCTCGCGCACGGCGCCCGTGACGGGCTCGGTCACGGTCCGGGCCACCGGCTCGGCGGCCTCCGCGACCTCGTGCACGGCGTCCGTGACACGGCCGCCCACGGCGGCCGCGTCGGCATCGGCGCCGGGCGCGTCGGGGAGCCGCTCGACGGCAGCCGACCGCTCCGCATGCTCCGCGGGCGTCATCGACCGCTGGTCCGCCATCGACCGCTGGTCCGCCGCGTGCGCCGGACCCCCGAAGAGGAAGCCCAGGGCCAGCAGGCCTCCGAGGAACAGCACGACCGCCAGCGCACGCCCCGCCACCGCCCCGCGCACGAGGCGCGGCGCGGCAACAGGCACGGCAGCTGCTGCGGCGGTCATGGTGTCCGAATCCTCCCCCTGCGCGGAACATCGCCTTCCGCGTACGTCGCGCTGATGCTCGCACGAGCAGCCCGGGTTGACGCAAGTCCCGTGTTACTGATGGGTCACCATGTCCGGTATGGGAAGCGGCCGCTTCTCGATCGCCGCCGCCATCACCTCCGGGAAAAGGTCCGGGGTGCAGGCGAACGCCGGTGCGCCCAACGCCGCGAGCGCCGCCGCGTGTTCCCTGTCGTACGCCGGCGCCCCCTCGTCGGAGAGCGCGAGCAGTGCCACGAACTGCACGCCCGACGCCTTCATCGCCGCCACCCGCTTCAGCATCTCGTCACGAATGCCGCCCTCGTAGAGGTCGCTGATCAGGACGACGACGGTGTCGGCCGGGCGCGTGATCTGCGATTGGCAGTACGCCAGCGCCCGGTTGATGTCCGTGCCGCCGCCGAGCTGGGTGCCGAACAGGACGTCCACGGGGTCGTCGAGCTGGTCGGTGAGGTCGACCACGGCCGTGTCGAACACGACGAGCCGGGTCGCGATGGACCGCATGGAGGCCAGCACGGCTCCGAACACCGAGGCGTACACGACGGACGCCGCCATCGAACCGGACTGGTCGATGCAGAGCACCACGTCCTTCTTCACGGACTGGGCCGCCCGCCCGTACCCGATGAGCCGCTCGGGCACGATCGTGCGGTACTCGGGGAGGTAGTTCTTGAGGTTCGCCCGGATCGTGCGGTCCCAGTCGATGTCCCGGTGGCGGGGCCTGCTGATGCGGGCGCTGCGGTCGAGCGCGCCGGTGAGCGTGGCGCGGGTACGGGTGGCGAGCCGCTTCTCCAGGTCGTCCACGACCTTGCGTACGACGGCCCGTGCCGTCTCCTTCGTCGTCTCGGGCATCGCCTTGTTGAGCGAGAGGAGGGTGCCGACGAGGTGGACGTCGGCCTCGACGGCCTCCAGCATCTCGGGCTCCAGCAGCAGTGCCGACAGGCCGAGCCGGTCGATCGCGTCCCGCTGCATCACCTGGACGACCGAGCTGGGGAAGTAGGTGCGGATGTCGCCGAGCCAGCGGGCGACGGACGGCGCCGAAGCCCCGAGCCCCGCCGAACGGTCCCGTCCACCACGCCCCTGGCCGCTCTTCTCCCCGTACAGCGCGGCCAGGGTGCCGTCCATGGCCGCGTCGGTCCCGGCGAGCTCGCACCCCGTCCCGTCGGCCGCTCCCCCGCCCAGCACCAGCCGCCAGCGCCGCAGCCGCTCGTCGTCACTCACTTCCCCGCCCCCAGCAGTTCGTCGTCGTCCATGCCTGCCGTGTCCAGCAGCATGCGCAGCAGCGGCAGCACCGCGTCCGCCCGTGCCTCGTCCAGCCCCGGCGCGAAGCCGGGCGGCCCCGCGTCCGCCCGGGCCGGGCCCCCGCCCGCCGGGCCGCGCCGCACGAGCTCGCCCAGGGTGCGCCGGACGCCCGGTTCGTACGCGGAGAACGTGCGCCGCAGCAGCGGCAGTACATCGGTGAACGCCTCCGCGGGGACCCCGGTGAGCCAGGCGTCGAGGAGCCCGAGCAGCCGCTCGTCGTGCACGAGCAGCATGCCGCCGCCGGGGTTGGCCGAGCCCCCGCCGACGAACCCCTCGACCCAGGCGGCCGCCTCGGCGGGCGGCGTGCCGGGCGAGAGGGCGAGCCCCATCAGCCGCGCCGCCTCGTCCTCCGCGAGCCGCCCGTCGTCCAGCAGCAGCCGGGCGGCCCGTCCGCGGATGACGCCGGGCACACTGTCCCGCCCGGCGAGCTTCGCGAGGACCCCGGCCCAGCGCCCGGCGACGTCCTCCGCGCCGTCCCGCGTCCCGTACCGGTTCTCGTCCTTGGGGCCCCTCGTGCCGTCCCGGTTCTCGTCCTCGGCGCCCCTCGTGCCGTCCCGGTTCTCGTCCTTCGCGTCGGGCAGGAGCCGGATCGCGGTGTGGACGGCGTCCAGGTGGCCGCGCATCTCGGCCGCGCCGTCCGCGTCAAGACCCGTGCACGCGGGTGGCAGGCCGACGCAGATCCGCATCGCCAGTCCGGTGGCGACCTCGCCCAGTGCGGCCGTGTCCGTGGACCGTACGTCGCCGTACCGCAAGGAGCGGGCCAGCGCCGGCAGGGCCTGGGCGAGGTGCCCGACGTCCGCGTCGAGCGCGGCCCGGTCGGCGAGGGCCTTCATCACCACGGGCAGCGCGTCGGACAGTCCGGCCAGCAGGCACCGTTCGGCCAGGGCGGTGACCTCGGCGAGCACGGTCGCCGAGGTGGCGTCCGACTCGGCCTTCGCGGTGGCGGCGGCGAGCACGGTGGTGCCCCAGACGCCGGCTTCGGCGACCCGGACGTGCAGCTCGGGCTCCCAGCGCAGCCGCCAGCTCTCCCGGAACGTGCCGGTGCTGCCGCGCCCGGCGGCCGGTTCGCCCCAGCCGACGCCGAGGAGCCGCAGCCGGTGCAGCAACCGGCTGCGCGCGGCGTCGGTCTCCTTGCGCAGGTCCAGGTCGAGTTCGCGTTCCAGTGCCTCGGGCTTGAGGCGCAGGGTCCGCTGGAGTCCGGTGAGGTCGCGTTGCAGCGGCACGGCGGGCGCGCTGTCGGGAACCTCACCGAGCGCGTCGCCGATGATCAGACGGTCCCGGATGAGTCCGAGCGGCACGTCGGAGCCGTCGCACATCACCGCCCGCACGGCGTCGATCGTCTCGGTCAGCCCCGCGAGGGGACGCCCGCGCATCGCGGCGAGCGTCCCGGCGAGCCGTACGGCCTCGATGACGTGGGCGGAGGAGACCATCCGGTCCTCGTCGCGCAGCAGTCCGGCGACCTTGGTCATCCAGCGCTCGACCGGCCGGTCGGGGGCGCTGAACAGATGCCCGTACCAGCCGGGCGAGTCGATACCGGCGCCGTAACCGCTGTGCCGGGCGAGACGGCGGTGCGTCCAGGGCACCCAGGTGATCTCCGTCTTGACCTTGGGAAGCCCCTTGAGCAGGGCCCGGTCGGCGGTGACGGTGGTCTTTTCGGCGAGGGCGGGCACGTGCCAGGCGCCGCAGACGACGGCCACGCCGTCCCCGTGGGTCTTGCGGGTGGCGCGGATCTGGAGCCGCATGTAGGCCTCACGGATGAGGTCGCGGTCGTGTCCGCCGTGTCCGTAGGCCTCGCGCAGGGCGGCCATGGCGCCGGCGAGTTCGGTGAAGACCGCGATCGGGTCGTGGTCGCCGGGACCCGGTGGCCCGTTGGGTGCGGATCCGGTGCCGCGGTGCTCGATCACGTCCTCCCACCAGCGCTCCGGGTCGTCGTACCCGGCGGTCTCGGCGAGCACGGCGATGGGGTCGACGCGCAGTCCGTGCCGCTGATCGCCCGGTTCGCCGCCGTCCACCTCCTCCCCCTCGCCGTCCGTCCAGGTGGGGTCCTTCGCCATGGCGAGCGTGTGGGTGGCGGGCAGGTCGATGAAGCGGACGGCGGCCCCGTGGTCGAGCGCCCAGCGGATGGCGACCCATTCGGGGGAGAACTCGGCCATCGGCCAGAAGGACGCGCGCCCGGGGTCGTCCACCGCGTGCGCGAGCAGCGCGACCGGCGGGCTCATCCGCTCGTCGGCGGCGAGCGGCAGGAGGGTGTCCCCTTCGGGCGGGCCCTCGATCAGCACGGCCGGCGGCTTCGCGGCGTCGAGCGCGGCCCGGACCGCGCGGGCCGATCCCGGGCCGTGGTGACGGACGCCGAGGAGCAGCGGCCCGGTGGTCCCCGTCATGCCGACACCTCCCGGCACGCGCGGTAGAAGTCCTTCCAGCCGTCCCGTTCGCGCACGACCGTCTCCAGGTACTCCTGCCAGATCACACGGTCGGCCGCCGGGTCGCGGACGACGGCGCCGAGGATGCCGGCCGCCACGTCGCCGGGGCGCAGCACGCCGTCACCGAAGTGGGCGGCGAGGGCGAGGCCGTTGGTGACGACCGAGATCGCCTCGGCCGTGGACAGCGTCCCGGACGGGGACTTGAGCTTGGTGCGGCCGTCCGTCGTCACGCCGTCGCGCAGTTCACGGAAGACGGTGACGACCCGGCGGATCTCGTCGATGCCCTCGGGTGCCGCCGGCAGGTCGAGGGAACGCCCTATCTGGTCGACGCGCCGGGAGACGATGTCGACCTCCGCGTCCGGGGTCGCGGGCAGCGGGAGCACGACCGTGTTGAAGCGGCGGCGCAGCGCGCTGGACAGGTCGTTGACGCCGCGGTCGCGGTCGTTGGCGGTGGCGATGAGGTTGAACCCGCGGACCGCCTGGACCTCTTCGCCGAGCTCGGGGACCGGCAGTGTCTTCTCGGACAGGATCGTGATCAGGCTGTCCTGCACGTCGGCCGGGATGCGGGTGAGCTCCTCGACGCGGGCGGTCATGCCGTCGGACATGGCGCGCATGACGGGGCTGGGTACGAGGGCGTCCCGGCTGGGTCCGTGGGCAAGCAGCTGCGCGTAGTTCCACCCGTACCGGATGGCCTCCTCGGGGGTGCCGGCCGTGCCCTGCACCAGGAGGGTCGAGTCACCGCTGACGGCGGCGGCGAGGTGTTCGGAGACCCAGGTCTTGGCGGTGCCGGGGACGCCGAGCAGGAGCAGGGCGCGGTCGGTGGCGAGGGTGGTGACGGCGACTTCGACGATCCGGCGCGGTCCCACGTACTTCGGTGTGATCACGGTGCCGTCGGGCAGCGTGCCACCGAGCAGATAGGTGGCGACGGCCCACGGCGACAGCCGCCAGCGGACCGGGCGGGGCCGGTCGTCGGCCGCGGCGAGCGCCTTCAGTTCGTGCGCGAACGCGTCCTCGGCGTGCGGGCGCAGAGCCTCGCCGTGGGATGTCTCGGTGGTTTCTTCGGTGGCTTCGGTGGTTGCGGGCACGGTGATGGATCCCCCTCCAGATCACGTTCGACCGGGTGTGGGATCCACCGTGCACCATGCCACTGACAATCGGCCGTTTCCGCAGCTCAGAGGCAGAAACGGCCGACGTCCGAGCAGAGTTGGCGGGGTGTCAGCCGGCGACCGGCGACACGGCGATGCAGCCGGTGGCCGCGGCCATGCCCTTCGCGGTCTCCTCCTTGATGACCTTGCCCTGGTAGATGATCTTGCAGGTCATCTCGACGCCCGCGGGGTCGACCGCGACCGGGAGCACGCCGGGCGGCAGCAGACCGCGGAGCTTCACCGTCTTCTTCCACGGCAGCGCGGGCTTCTGCACGGATTCGACCTTGGGCTTCGTCATGTCCCCGCCGTCGACGTGGTAGTCGATCGAGTCGATGCCCTTGCCGGTGATCTCGTACGTCACCTCGTACTGCTCGTTCACTTCCTTCTCGACCTGCTTGGCTGCCTCGTCCTTGATCTCGGAACAGGCGCCGAGTCCGAAGACGAGCCCACCGGCGACGAGCGCGGACGCGATGGAGCGACTGGCGCGGCTGGTGCCGCTGATGCGGTTCATGCTGACCCCCCGGGTGAGTTGACTGCGTCACAGGCAGAAAACAGTAAAGGGAAAGCAAAGTCAACTCGCTGGCGTCCCGGCGAATCCGCTGGTCAGAGCCGATTGTCAGTGGGGGCCCCTACCGTCGTTCCCATGAATCAGCAGGGGGTGCGCTGGACGGCGGAACAGGTGCTGGCTCTGGCTCCTGACGACGCCTCACGCAGGGCGGGCAGCAAGCTCGGCACGGCCGGGCCGTGGTCGGGCGGCGGAAGCGACGGCTCGGGCGCGGTCTGGGGGCTGTGCAAGGGCAGCGGAAGCAAGCCGTACCAGACGATCGTCGACACCACGGGGCCGGCGTACAAGTGCAGTTGTCCGAGCCGGAAGTTCCCGTGCAAACACGCGCTGGGGCTGCTGCTTCTCTGGGCGGCGGACGGGGAGCCGGTGCACGGCTCCGACGTGCCGGACTGGGCGGAGCAGTGGCTGGCGGGACGGCGCGCACGCGCGGCGGGGGCACAGGGAGGTGAGGCGGGCGACGGTTCACCCGCGAAGAGCGCCGACCCCGAGGCGGCCCGTCGCCGGGCCGAGCAGCGGGCCGCCCGGATCAGCGCGGGCGCCGAGGAGTTGGAGCAGCGGCTGGCCGACCTGCTGCGCGGCGGGCTGGCCTCCGCCGACCGGGCGGGGTACGGGCTGTGGGAGGAGACCGCGGCCCGGATGGTCGACGCACAGGCGCCCGGCCTGGCCGGCCGGGTCAGGGAGCTGGGGGCGATACCGGGCTCGGGACCCGGCTGGCCGGTGCGGCTGCTGGAGGAGTGCTCCCTGACCCATCTGCTCGACCGGGCGTGGCTGGACATCGAGCGGCTGCCGGAGCCGCTGGCCGCGACGGTCCGCACCCGGATCGGGCTGACGGCACCCGCCGACGGCCCGGCGGTGCGCGACCACTGGTCGGTCCTCGCCCAGTACGACACCTCGGACGGGAAGCTGACCACACGCCGCGTCTGGCTGTACGGAAAGGGCAGCGGGCGGGCGGCGCTGCTGCTGTCCTTCGGCGCGGCCGGTCGCGCACCCGGGCTCGCCCTGCCCGTGGGCGTGGTGATCGACGCCGACGTCCGGCCGTACGCGGGCGCCGGGCAGCTGCGGGCCGAGCTCGGCGAGCAGTACTCGGTTCCGGCGCCCGACGCCGGGCCGCCGCCGGGCGGGTCGACGGCCGACGCGCTCGCGGCGTACGGGACGGCCCTGCGGGACGACCCGTGGCTGGAGTCCTGGCCGGTGACGCTGACCGGGGTCATACCGGTGCCGTCCCAGGGCGGTACCTGGCAGGTGACCGACGCGGACGGCGGGGGTGCGCTGCCGGTCGCCCCGGCCGCTCTCGCCCGGCCCGGCCTGTGGCGGCTGGCCGCGCTCTCCGGCGGCCGGCCGGTCTCGGTGTTCGGCGAGTGCGGGCACCGTGGCTTCACCCCGCTGACCGCCTGGTCCGCGGACACGCCCGAGACGGTCGCGCTGACCTGACGTACGGAGGAGCACGATGACCACCACCACCTGGGAAGACCTCGTCACCTCGGCGCTGCTCGGCACCGACCGCCGCGCGCCCGCCGCCGACGTCCTGGCGCGGTCGCCCGGCAAGGACGCTCCGGTCGCACTGCTGGACGCCGCCGCCGTGCACACCGTGCGGCGCCGGGCGGGCCTGCTCCCCGGACCCGCCGCCGACCTGCCCGAGCCGGCGCCGCACGACGAGCGGCCACCGCTGCCGGACACCGCCCGGCGCCGGCTCACCCAGCTGCTCGCCGACCGTTCCGGCGGGTCCTCCGGCGGCGGCCGCCGGGGCGCGGCGCCCGACCTCACGGAGCTGCTCCCGCAGTGGCTCGCCGCCGCCAACGAGCACGGCTACCGGGCGCCCGCGTCCGCGCTGCCCGCCCTGCTGGACGCGGCACGGGCCCGCACCGATCTGCGGCCGGCCGCGCTGGTCTTCGCCGGACCGCGCGGTCTGTGGCTGGCACGGCTCAACCCGGAGTGGCGGTTCGCGCTGCGCGGCGCCTCCGGGGGCACCGCGCTGCCCGACCCCGCGGACGAGGCCGCCGTGCGGCACCTGTGGGAGGAGGGCCTGTTCGCCGAGCGGGTCGCCCTGCTCGGAGCCGTACGGGCACACGATCCGGCCACAGCGGCCGCCCTGCTGGCCTCGACCTGGTCCACCGAACGGGCCGAGGACCGGCTGATGTTCCTCGACTCGCTTCGTACGGGACTGTCCGACGCCGACGAGCCGTTCCTGGAGCAGGCGCTCTCCGACCGCAGCCGCAACGTCCGCTCGACCGCCGCCGAGCTGCTCTCCGCCCTGCCCCACTCGGCGTTCGCCCGCCGCATGGCCGACCGGGCGTCCAGCTGCGTGGGCCTGGACCGTACGGGCGCGGAGGCGGTGATCACGGTCGAGGCCCCGCACGAGTGCGACGCCGGCATGCAGCGCGACGGCGTCCTGCCCGACCCGCCGACGGGCCGGGGTGCACGGTCCTGGTGGCTGGGCCAGTTGGTCGAATCGGCCCCGCTCGCCATCTGGTCGTCACGGCTGGGCGGCCGCGCGCCCGCGGAGATCGTCGCCCTGCCGGTCACGGACGACTGGCGCGACGAACTGCACGCCGCGTGGTGCCGCGCCGCGGTGCGGCAACGGGACCCCGCTTGGGCCCGCGCGCTGCTCGGCACGCCCACGACTCCTCCGGCGACCGGCCCGGGCACCTCATCGCTCGCCGAGCGGTCGAAGCTCCTGTCCATCCTGCCCGGAGGCGAACGGGCTTGCTGGGTGGCCGACTTCATCGCGGCGCACGGACTGTCGGAGGCGTTCCAGCTGCTGGGCGTCTGCACGGTGCCCTGGGCCGAGCCGCTCGGCCGCGCGGTGGTCGACGCGCTCGACATCGCCCGCGACGCCGGCAGCTACCCCTGGAGCTTCAGCGGCGTGATGGGCCTGGCCGAACGCTGCCTGGACCCCGGCCAGGCGGACCGCCTGGAGCTCCTGACAGCCGTCCCGGACGAACCGGAGGGCGCGTCGCCGGGGGCGGGGGGTTACTGGTCGGAGGCCTTCCAGCGCCTGGTCGCCACGCTGCGGCTCCGCGCGGCGATGCTGGCGGAACTCCGGGGCGTCCGCCCCGGGGCCACCTGACCCGCCCCTTCCCCGAACCGGGAGCTGGTGCGCCTGGCGGACCCGTGACGGGGTGAACGCCGGCTGCACGGGGGGCGGCCGGGGTTTCGCGCGGGTCCCCAGCGAACGGTCCTCGGCTCGTCCCCGAAGGGGGACGCGCAGTGGGTCGTGTTCTGGGCGTCGAACGACCGAACTTGCGAGGGGGACAACCCAGGACACGATCCCCGGAGCGGCCCCGACCGCACGCGTACGCGCCGGGCCGCGCCCGAAGGGCCGCGCCCGGGCGGTTGCCGCCTCCGGGGCCTGCCCCGTGGCCACACCCGGGCAGGCGGGCGCGTCCGCTGGGCCGGCCCGCAGGCCACCCACGGCCGGACGCACCACCCCGGGCAGGCCCGAAGGCTCACGCGCCGGGGACGCCCGCCGCCGGTAAGGGCACGCGGCGCCGGGCCGGGGCACGCGGCCGGACGGGCCCACCGCCCCCGGCGGGGTCGTCCCACCGGCACGGGAACCCGGCCCACCAGCACGGGCACCCCGCACAGGCACCCCGCGGACGCACCCCCGCACAGGCGCCCCCGCAGATGCCCCACGCGGGCACCCCGCAGGCGCACCACCGCGGACGCACCACCGCACAGGCACCCCCGCAGATGCCCCACGCGGGCACCCCGCAGATGCCGCAGGCGGGCACCCCGCAGACGCTCCGCAGGCGCGCCCCGCACGGCGCAGCCCCCCGGGGGAGCCCCCCGGGGGAGCCGGTTACGCCTCGGCGGAGACGCGGACGTTGGCGTTGACCCAGTCCACGATCGACGCCGTCGTGGCGCCGGGCGTGAAGATCTCCGCCACGCCCTTCTCCTTCAGCGGCGCGATGTCCGCGTCGGGGATGATCCCGCCGCCGAACACCTTGATGTCCTCCGCGTCGCGCTCCTTCAAGAGCTCGAGCACCTTCGCGAACAACGTGTTGTGGGCGCCGGACAGGATCGACAGACCGATCGCGTCCGCGTCCTCCTGGATCGCCGTGTCGACGATCTGTTCCGGCGTCTGGTGGAGGCCGGTGTAGATGACCTCCATACCGGCATCACGCAGCGCCCGCGCGATCACCTTCGCGCCGCGATCGTGGCCGTCGAGACCCGGCTTGGCCACCACCACGCGGATCGGACCGGTCACACCCATCACTGCCTCCACATGCGTCCCCCGTACCTGTATGCCGGGGAGGTGAACGAACGTTATCGACAGCATCCCGCAACCGGCCGTTTCGCGGTGGACAGGGAGGGGGAAATCACACGTGGGACATGTTCGCTACGCGTCGTACCCGCATCGGACGGCCCAGCGGCCACAGGAAAGCCGGGACGATCGCTACGGGAGCCGCCACGAGGTCGTCGTATCCCCGTGCCGCCGGCCGCGCGGCGCGGGGTACGGCCGCATCGCCCTCGCCCTCCGGGACGGCACCCCAGTTCGGAGGTCGGCCGTGAAGGTCCTGTTGCCCTGGAAGCTGCTGCCCTTCTTCCCGTTACGGCTGTCCGCCGCGCTGATCAAGGCCACGGCCCTGGAGCTGGCGATTCTCGCCGGCCATCTGGTCCTGTACCCCACGGGCATCGCACCGGAACGGCGGCCGCTCCCCGTCGGCGCCGCCCCCCACCCGCCGACCGTGCTGCTGCACGGGTTCGTGGACAACCGGTCCGTCTTCGTGCTGCTGCGCCGGTCCCTCGCCCGGCAGGGCAGCCGTCAGGTGGAGTCGCTCAACTACTCCCTGCTCACCTGCGACATCCGCGCCGCCGCCGAATTGCTCGGCCGCCACGTCGAGGAGATCTGTGACCGCACGGGACAGCGCGAGGTCGACATCGTCGGCCACAGTCTCGGCGGACTGATCGCCCGCTACTACGTCCAGCGACTGGGCGGCGACCGCCGCGTGCGCACTCTGGTCACCCTCGGGACGCCGCACTCCGGCACGACGGTCGCGCCGCTCGCGGGCGCGCACCCGCTGGTGCGCCAGATGCGTCCCGGCTCGTCCGTTCTGCGGGAGTTGAGCGAGCCGGCGCCTGACTGCCGTACGCGCTTCGTCAGCTTCTGGAGCGATCTGGACCAGTGGATGGTGCCCGTGGAGACGGCGCGCATCGATCATCCGGACCTGATCGCGCAGAACGTCCGCGTCACCGGGATCGGCCATCTCGCCCTGCCCGTGCACCCGGCGGTCGCAGCCGGCATCCGCCAGGTCCTGGAGCTGGAGTCCGACGGGACGACCGCCGGAACATCTGATTCCGCGTCCGTAGCCTGACGCGACTCGACCAAACTTCGAACAGCTCTCGAACGTAGAGCCAAAGCTCTGCCCACACTCCGCCGAAAGGCGGCCGAATGCCCGTTTCCCAGGGGGCCAAAACCCACGGAAGATTGTCGGTTGCGCATACCGCCGGGTACAGTCGCGCCCACTGCTTTCCCCTCTGGGTCCCCCGTCACCGGGGCCTGCCCAGACCTGGTCCTGCTGCCGAGGCGAGAGAGAAGTTGGTGAACGACCAGCACCCCCACGCCGGGTACGTCGGAGACGACGCCTATTCCTCGGGTAGCTTCGAGACCGGCAGCCTGGAGACCGGCAGCTTCGCCACCGATCCTCTCTTCGGCGCTCTTCCCGGCACGTACGAGAACACCTACGAAGGCAGCGGCAGTTACCACGTCGGCTACACCGCCGACCACAGCGGCCAGTACGACACCACGCAGTGGGCCGCCGCCACCGCCACCCAGCAGTGGGCCACCACGGACACGACCGGGTACGTCGAGTACTCCGCCCACACCGGGCAGTGGGGCGCCGGCGCCTGGAGCGAGGCGAGCGCCGCGCACGACGCCACCGGCCAGTGGAACATGGCCCCGGGCGCGACGGCGGCCGCCGCCTCCTTCGAAACCGGCGCCTACAACGCCAGCGCCTGGAACTACGCCACCGCGCCGACCGGGACGTTCACCGTCCCCGAGCAGTACGACTACGCGGCCGCGGACCAGCTGCCCACGCCGGAGCCGCAGACGGAGTCCCCGTCGGCCCACGAGCTCGCGGCCGAACACGAAGCGGCGTACGAGCCCGAGGGCGAGGCGGAGCCCGGGGCCGAACCCGAGGACCTGCACGAAAGCCTCACCGAAACCGCACTCGCGCCTGTCGTCCCCCGCCCCAGCCGCCGCTCAGGCGGTGGCGGTGGTGGCGGCAGCCGCGGCCGTCGCCGCACCCCCGCCAAGCGTTCCGCGCTCCTCACCGTCGCCGTGCCCTCCGCCTGTGTGATGGGAGTCGCCGGTATCGCCGCCGCGTCCGTCAGCGGCCTCACGGGCAGCGCCACCGGCGAGACCAAGAGCGACGAGAAGGCGGTGACCGCCGCCGACCCGGCCTCGGTCCAGCCGGTCGTCGCCAACAGCGAGCTCGACACCCAGCTGGCCGCGCTCAGCGCCGACGCCCGTGACTTCGGCGACCGCGCGAGCCGCACCCAGGAGCGCATCGACCTCAAGGCGCGCCAGGAAGCGGAGCGCAAGAAGCGCGAGGAGGAGGCGGCCCGCAAGGAGGCGCTGCGCCCCAAGTTCGCCCTCCCCGTCGAGTTGCACCAGCTCAGCGCCCGTTACGGGCAGGCAGGCGTCAACTGGATGTCCCTGCACACGGGTATCGACTTCCCCGTCCAGTACGGGACCCCGGTGATGGCCGCGACCGACGGCACCGTGCGCACCCAGTGGAACAGCGCGTACGGGAACATGGCGATCGTGACCGCCAAGGACGGCACCGAGACCTGGTACTGCCACCTGAGCAGCACCAAGATCCGGTCCGGCGAGGTCAAGGCCGGTGAGGTCATCGCCTACTCGGGCAACTCCGGCAACTCCACCGGACCGCACCTGCACTTCGAGGTACGGCCCGGCGGCGGCGCCGCGATCGACCCGCTGCCGTGGCTGCGCAGCCACGGCCTCGACCCGACCGGCTGAGCAGGCGCACCGGCCGAGCAGGCTGAGCGGCTGGGCACGCTCACCAGCTGAGCAGGCTGAGCACGCTCACCGGCCGAGCGGCTCCTACAGCTTCTCGACCGGCGCGTACCGCAGCAGCAGCCGCTTGGGCTTCTCGTCCCCGAAGTCGATCGTCGCCTGTGCGTCCGCGCCCACCCCGGTCACCGCCATCACGGTGCCCAGCCCGAACTGGTCGTGCGTCACCCGATCCCCGACCGCCAGCGAGATCACCGGCTTGTCCGTCGTACGCCGGGTGGCGAAGCCGGAGGGGCCGCCGGAACGCGACCGGGACGAGAGCGACGAGGACAGCGACGACGCGATCCCGGACGTCGGTCCGGCGGGCTTGGCCATCGCGCCCGTGCGCTTCCACTCCAGGTGCTGCCCCGGGATCTCCTCCAGGAACCGCGACGGCGGGTTGTACGAGGGCTGGCCCCACGCGCTGCGCATCGTCGACCGTGTCAGATAGAGCCGCTCGCGGGCACGCGTGATGCCGACGTACGCCAGCCGCCGCTCCTCCTCCAGCTCCTTGGTCTGGCCGAGGGCGCGCATGTGCGGGAAGACACCGTCCTCCATGCCGGTCAGGAACACCACGGGGAACTCCAGGCCCTTGGCGGTGTGCAGCGTCATCAGCGTGATGACGCCGGAGCCCTCCTCGTCCTCGTCCGGGATCTGGTCGGAATCGGCGACGAGGGCGACCTGCTCCAGGAACTCGGCCAGGGTGCCGGGCTCCTCGCCCCGCTCCTGCTCGAACTCGAGGGCCACGGCGGCGAGCTCCTGGAGGTTCTCGATCCGGGTCTCGTCCTGCGGGTCGGTGGAGGCCTGGAGTTCGGCGAGGTATCCCGTCCGCTCCAGGACGGCCTCCAGGACCACCGCGGGGCCGGCACCCGAGTCCACGATGGTGCGGAGCTCCTCCATGAGCGTGTTGAACCGCTTCACGGCGTTCGCCGACCGGGCCGCCATGCCGTACGCCTCGTCGACGCGGCGCAGCGCCTGCGGGAAGGTGATCTTCTCGCGCAGCGCCAGCGCGTCGATCATCGCCTCGGCGCGCTCGCCGATGCCCCGCTTGGGAACGTTGAGGATGCGGCGCAGCGGGACGTTGTCCTCGGGGTTGGCCAGGACGCGCAGGTACGCCAGGACGTCCCGGACCTCCTTGCGCTCGTAGAAGCGGACTCCGCCGACGACCTTGTACGGCAGGCCGACGCGGATGAAGATCTCCTCGAAGACACGGGACTGGGCGTTCGTCCGGTAGAAGACGGCGACGTCGCCGGCCTTGGCCTCGCCCGCGTCCGTCAGCCGGTCGATCTCGTCGGCAACGAACTGGGCCTCGTCGTGCTCGGTGTCCGCGACGTACCCGATGATCCGGGCGCCCTCGCCGGCGTTGGTCCACAGGTTCTTGGGACGGCGGCTCTCGTTGCGCTCGATGACGGCGTTGGCGGCGGAGAGGATGGTCTGCGTGGAGCGGTAGTTCTGCTCCAGCAGGATCGTGGTCGCCTCCGGGTAGTCCTCCTCGAACTGGAGGATGTTGCGGATGGTCGCACCCCGGAAGGCGTAGATCGACTGGTCGGCGTCACCGACGACGCACAGCTCGGCCGGGTCCAGGTCCTCGTAACCGGTGCCCACCAGTTCGCGTACGAGCGTGTACTGGGCGTGGTTGGTGTCCTGGTACTCGTCGACGAGTACGTGGCGGAAGCGGCGGCGGTAGTGCTCGGCGACGTCCGGGAACGCCTGGAGCAGGTGGACCGTCGTCATGATGATGTCGTCGAAGTCCAGGGCGTTGGCCTCGCGCAGCCGCGCCTGGTACATCCGGTACGCCTCGGCGAGCGTCTTCTCGAAGCCGTCGGCGGCCTGGTCGGCGAAGGTCTCCTCGTCGATCAGCTCGTTCTTCAGATTCGAGATCTTGGCGCTGAACGACTTCGGCGGGAAGCGCTTGGGGTCGAGGTCCAGATCGCGGCAGACCAGCGCCATCAGCCGCTTGGAGTCGGCGGCGTCGTAGATCGAGAAGGACGAGGTGAAGCCGAGCTTCTTCGACTCGCGGCGCAGGATGCGGACGCACGCGCTGTGGAAGGTCATGACCCACATGGCGTTGGCGCGCGGGCCGACGAGCTGCTCGACGCGCTCCTTCATCTCGCCGGCGGCCTTGTTGGTGAAGGTGATCGCCAGTATCTGGCCCGGGTGGACGTGCCGGGTCGCCAGCAGGTGGGCGATGCGGTGGGTCAGCACCCGGGTCTTGCCCGACCCGGCACCGGCGACGATGAGCAGCGGCGAGCCGGTGTGCACGACGGCGGCGCGCTGCTGGTCGTTCAGCCCCTCCAGCAGCGCGGCGGGGTCCACGACGGGGCGCGGGGCGCCGTCGCGGTAGTGGGCGTCCCGGGCCGGGGGCACGTCGAAGCGGTCCCCGAAGAGGTCGTGGGGGACCTCCTCCGCGGCCGGGCCGTGCCCGGGGCCCTCGGAGTCCTCGGGCGGCGGGGGCTCCTCGGAGGTGTGGTTCCGGAGGTCCGCCAGGAAGCTGTCGTCAAAGAGGCTGCTCATCGCCTATCGAGTCTAGGCCGCCCCACTGACAGCCGTGGACGAACGGCGGATGCGCCGAGAACAGGCCCGATTCGTCACGCTCCGTACCGAGTCGACGACATCACGCCAAGGTCACGAATACGTATCGGGCATATCGAACATCAACCTTCACAGCACCACCACAGGTTGGCTAGCGTGCTCGCCCAAGCGGTCCGTTCTCTCTTCGGCGAACCACGCCAATCGGATCGCCCACGCCGAATTCGTGCTGCCTCCACGGCAGTTCGGAACCGGGGACCCACCACGTACGACCGAGGTGAATCGGCCTGCAGCCGCTCGGGCACGGCCGTAGGGCACCTTCCAGTTCCGCCCGAACCTGACAGCTGACCCGGTAGGCGGTCCACGGAAGGAGATGCCGGCCTTGGCGTCGCATCGCAAGCCGCGCACAACGCGCACCTTGCAGACCCTGCATGCCCACTCCCCCGCCGTCGGGGTCACGACGGCCGCCGCCCTGGCCTCGGTCACGCTCCTGTCGTCACAGAGCGCGACCGCCGCGCCGGGTGCGCCGGGCGACCCCGACCGGGGACCGACGGTCGAGGAGGTACAGAGAAAGGTCGACGACCTCTACCGGCAGGCGGGCACGGCGACGCAGCAGTACAAGAAGGCCAAGGAGGCCACGGACCAGCAGCGGCGCCGGGCCGGCGGGATGCTCGACGACACGGCCGGGCGTACGGACGCCGGGCGTACGGACGCCGGGCGTACGGACGTCGCGCGTACGGACGTCGCGCGTACGGACGTCCTGAACGAGTCCCGCCGCACCCTCGGCGGCGACGCGGCCACCCAGTACCGCTCGGGCGGGCCGGCCCCGACCGCGTCGGTGGTCTTCCCGGACGCCCCGCAGGCGCTCGTGGACGGGACGCGGCTGACCGACCACCGGCACGAGACGCTCACCGACCACCGGTCCGAGCAGGCCGAGGCCGCGGAGCAGCGGGCGGAGGCGATGCGGAAGCTGGAGTCGCTCACCGCCTCGCAGGCCTCCCTCCGCACCACCAAGCAGGCCGTGCAGCGGAAGCTGGGAGAGGCACGGGTGCTGCTGGCTCGGCTGACGGCCGAGGAGCGGGCGCGGGCCGAGGCGGCAGAGGCCCGCACGCGCCACGAGCTGCACCAGGAGCAGCCACAGCACCAGCCGCACCAGCCGCACCCGCCCGAGGCGCAGTCGCCGCCCACGCCTCAGCCTCAGCCCCAGCCGCACCCGTACCCGCACGGGCACCCGGAGGACGACAGCGGCTACACCGCCAAGGCCCGCGAGGTCCTCGCCTTCGCCGAGGCCCAGATCGGCAAGCCGTACGTGTGGGGCGCGACCGGCCCGAGCTCGTACGACTGCTCCGGGCTCACCCAGGCCGCGTGGCGGGCGGCGGGGGTCGACCTCCCTCGTACGGCCTGGGAGCAGGTGTGGGCCGGGACCAGGGTCGCGACGGAGGACCTGCGCCCCGGCGACCTGGTGTTCTTCCACGACGACATCAGCCACGTGGGCGTCTACAGGGGCGACGGACGGATGATCCACGCCCCCCGGCCCGGTGAGGTCGTCCGCGAGGAGTCCATCCACTACATGCCCATCCACAGCTGCGTGCGTCCGGCCTGACATGACCTGACCGACATGACCGCGGGGGAACCATGACCGCGGGGGAACCATGACCGCGGGGGAACCATGACCGATCACCGCCGGCTGACCGTTCTGTTCGTACCGGAGACCGCGTACGGGCCGACGAACAACCGCGTCGGGATCGCGGACGTGCTGCGGCGCCGTGGCCACCGGGTGATGTTCGCCGCCGAGGCGTCCTGGCGGGGGGGCCTCAGCGCGCTCGGGTTGGAGGAGGACCTCGTCCGTCTCGCTCCTCCCCCACAGGGGGAGGAGGGGGACGCGGGCCGGTTCTGGAAGGACTTCGTACGGGACACCGCTCCGGAGTACCGCCTTCAGCCGAGGCTCGCAGTAACGGGCACCCGAGACCAGCTCCTCCGGTCACCTCCTGCAATCCGCTGGAGATCAAGAGCCCCGGCACCAGACCGGCTTGATCCAGGTACCGAGCTGCTCGGAGGTCGGCTTGCGGAACGTCCCGCACGCCTTCTCCGGTTACCCGGCCGGCGACGACTCCGGCTGGGCGGCCTTCCGGGCCGAGTACGACCGTACGCGCCGGGAGCTGTGGGCCGGCTTCAGCGCCTGGGTGACCGAACAGGGGGCGCCGCCCCTGCCGGACCTGGAGTTCATCCACGAGGCGGACACGAACCTGTACGTGTATCCCGAGGCAGCCGACTACGCGCGCGTGCTGCCGCCGCACTGGCACCGCCTGGACTCGTGCGTACGGGAGACGGACGAGGCCTTCAGCCTGCCGCCGGACCTCGCCGACCTGGGCTTCGGTGCCCGGCTGGACACCTACCGGTTCACGGACGAGGAGCTGACCGGCGCCCTGGAGCGGCTGTTCGGCGACACGTCTCTGCGCGAGCGGCCGACCGCGGCGGGGGCGGTGATCCGGGAGCGGGACGGGCTGCGGCGGGCGGCGGACCTCATCGAGGAGGCGGCCGCCCGGGGCGCCTGACGGGCGATCAGGTCCAGAGGGTGGCGATGAAGATGTTGGCCATGGTCAGGCCGCCCACGGCTCCGAAGGCCGCCTTGTCGACCCGCTCCTCGTCCCGCTTGACGTAGACCAGGCCGAGGATGACGACCAGGACGGCCAGCTTCACACCGATCTTGATGTTGTTCACGGTCTGGTCGTCCGCCTGGTTGAGGCCGACCAGGACCACTCCCGTGACCAGCATGGTCAGCGCGCCGTGCAGCATCGCCGGGCCGAAGCGTGCCGCACCCTCGCCCATCGCCTTCATCTGGGTCAGGAATCCACCCAGGAGGGCGGCGATACCGATGACGTGCAGCGCGACGAAGACATTGATGAGTACGTCCATGGGGCGGAGCCTAGCCGGGGCAATACCACCGGTCTCCGGCCAGGGTCGCCTCATTCGTCGCATCGGTCGCAGCTGATACGGAATGCAGGATTCCGAGACCGTGGCCCCTTCCGAATCCGCTCCCGAACCCTCACTTGCGGCCAATTGCGGTCATGCCGCCGCTCGGCCGTGACTCCCAGGTTTAGCGTCCTCCCCCAGGCCCGACCCCGCCGAAGGAAAGTGAGCGCCCCCGTGGCAGCGCACCGGAAACCGAAGCAGCACCCGTTGAGCGGCCGCGCGGCCGTGACCCTGGCACTCGCCGGGGCGGCCGCCGCCACCGCCTTCGAGGGTTCCGGGTACGCCGAACCCCACCTCACCCCCGCCCAGGTCAAGGCCAAGGCCGACCGGCTGTACCGGGAGGCCGAGGAGGCCACCGAGAGGTACAACGGCGTCAAGGAGCAGGTGAAGCGGGCCGAGGCGTCATTGGACGCCCTGCGCGACGAGGCCGCCCGCCGGACCGCCCGCCTCAACACCGCCCGCAACGCGCTCGGCTCCATAGCAACCGCCCAGTACCGCAACGGCGGCCTCGACCCCGCCGCCCAGCTCGCGCTCTCCAGCGACCCCGACGCGTACCTCCGGGGCGCCGCCCTCGCGGACCGGGTCGGCGACCGCCAGGCCACGGCCGTCACCGCCGCGCGCAGCCAGGTCACCGAGCTCGCCCGGCTGCGCGCGGAGGCCACCGGCCGGCTGCGCGAGCTGACGGCCCAACAGGCCGAGCTGGCCCGGCACAAGGCGACCGTCCAGGGCCGGATCGCCGCCGCCGAGAAGCTCCTGGACCGGCTCACCGCCGCCCAGCGCGCCGCGTACGACGGCACGTCGGCCCGGGCCTCCCGGAGCGACTCCCGCGGCGCGCCCCGGACCCCTGTCCCGGCGCCCAACCCGCGGGCAGCGCAGGCGGTCTCGTACGCGTACGGAGCCTTGGGCAAGCCGTACGTGTGGGGTGCCACCGGGCCGTCGGCCTTCGACTGCTCGGGGCTCATCCAGGCCGCCTGGCGCTCCGCCGGAGTGTCGCTGCCCCGCACCACGTACAGCCAGATCGACGCCGGCCGGCGCGTGTCCCGCTCCGCGCTGGCCCCCGGCGACCTGGTGTTCTTCTACTCGGGCATCAGCCACGTCGGCCTCTACGTCGGCGACGGCAAGATGATCCACGCCCCTCGGCCGGGCGCCCCGGTACGGATCGCGCCGATCGACGAGATGCCGTGGGCGGGCGCGACCCGCGTGGCCTGAGCGCGCCGCCGCGCGGCGGCGCGACCACGTACGGCGGCGTCCGCCGGCAGCAGCCCGGTCGCTAGGGGCGGCCGCCGACGGACAAGGTGCCCGGCCCGGCCCCGGCGCCGGACCCTTCGCCCGTGCCCGCGGCCATTCCCGCGCCGTCGCCCCGGCCACGCCCCGCGCCGGGTCCCCGGTCCTGGCCCTGGCCCTGGTCCTGGTCCTGGCCGTCGCCCGCGGCGGCCCCCGGGCCCGCGTCGGTACCCGGGCCCCGTCCGGCCCCCGCGCCCTCGGCACGGAACTGCTGCGTCAGCCACTGGAAGACCGACGGCACCTCCCGTACCCACGTGCTGATGCGGTGACCGCCGTAGACCTGCTGGACGTCGATGCGCGTCGGCGCCTTGGACGCCTCCCGCAGCGCGACGCCCTGCTGGTAGCCGTCGCCCCCGTCGCCGGTGACGAGCAGCGTGACCCGGGGCGGCACCGGGGCGGCCCTGAGCATGTTGAGGGGGTTGTGGGCGTGCCGCAGCTCGGGGTCCTTGGCGGTGAGCGACGACGGCTCGGCGGCCGGGTCGTTGTAGCCGGACATGCTGACGCCGAACCGGTAGCGGTCGGGGTGGGCGATGGTCAGCTTCGTGGCGCAGTGGGCGCCCGACGAGAATCCGACGACGGCCCAGCCGTCGGCCGTCTCCGAGGCGCGGAAGTTGTCGATGACCATCTTGCGTACGTCGACGCTGAGCCAGGAGTCGGCGTTGACCTTGCCGGGCACGTTGGCGCAGCCGGTGTCGGTGTGGCCGAGGACGTTGCTGCGCGGCGAGACGAGGATGAACGGCTCGACCGTGCCGTTCCTCATCAGCGGCTCCAGCTGCTTGCTCACGTGCATGCTGCCGAACCAGGACTTCGGCGAGCCGGGGAAACCCGAGAGCAACTCCACGACGGGGAACTTCTTGTCCTTGTGGGCCGGGTCGTCGTACTGCGGCGGCAGCCACACGTACACCTCGGCCTTCACCCCCGATATCCGCCCGTCGAGGACGGTCCGCCGTACGCCGGGGCCCACATTGGGGTCGTCGACGGGGCTGAACGTCTGCTTGACCTTCGGCAGGTCTGCGATGCGCCTGCCGCCCAGGCCGTCGGGGCCGAGGTCGATGGCGGAGTCGACGTGGTCACTGGTGCCCAGCAGGTCGTCCCAGCTGTCGTACAGCCCGTTGACGTTGTTCACCGCGACGAAGACCACGACGATCGCCGTGAGCTGCGCGAAGGCGACCATGCCCAACCGCGTCGCGCCCCGGACGAGGGCGGGGCCGCGCACGCGGCTCCACAGCGCCAGGGGCAGCAGAACGGCGACCACGGCCAGGACGACCGCGGTCACGAGGAAGGGAGTACCTGTCAGGCTCATCACGGGGAGTAGGAGGGAACCTGTGCCGTACTGGTTGCCGCTCCTATGTACCGGTTACATCACAAATACCCCTGGCGGTGTCCGGCAGCCGTCACACCAGGCGGCGGGCGGTCGCCCAGCGGGTCAGCTCGTGCCGGTTGGAGAGCTGGAGTTTCCTCAGCACCGCCGAGACGTGCGACTCGACCGTCTTCACCGAGATGAACAGCTGCTTGGCGATCTCCTTGTACGCGTACCCGCGCGCGATCAGCCGCAGCACCTCCCGCTCCCGCTGGGTGAGCCGGTCCAGGTCCTCGTCGACCGGCGGGGCGTCCGTCGAGGCGAACGCGTCCAGCACGAAGCCGGCCAGCCGGGGCGAGAACACCGCGTCGCCCTCCTGGACACGGAAGACGGAGTCGACGAGGTCGGTCCCGGTGATCGTCTTGGTGACGTACCCGCGCGCACCGCCCCGGATGACCCCGATGACGTCCTCGGCGGCGTCCGAGACGGACAGGGCAAGGAACCGCACCGGGTTCTCGGGGGCCGTCATCAGGCTCGCGCAGCGGCGCAGCACCTCGACACCGCCACCGCCCGGGAGGTGGACGTCGAGGAGGACCACCTCGGGGCGGGTCGCACTGATCACGGCGACCGCCTGGTCGACGTCGGCGGCCTCACCGACCACCTCGACGCCGGTCGTCTCGGTCCGGCCGATCTCGGCCTGCACGCCGGTGCGGAACATCCGGTGGTCGTCCACCAGCACGACCCGCACCCGACGTCCCGCGCCGCCAGTCGTCGTGACGCTCTCGTCGGTCATCCGTCCGCCCTCTCCATTTCCAGCTCCACTTCGGTGCCGTCACCCGGCACCGACCGCAGCCGCGCGGTGCCTCCGTTGCGCTGCATCCGGCCGATGATCGATTCTCGTACGCCCATCCGGTCGGCGGGTACGGAATCGAGGTCGAAGCCCGGCCCCCGGTCCCGTACGGACACGAAGACCGTGCGGCCCTCGACCTCCGCGTACACCTGCACCGCCCCTCCCTCGCCACCGTACTTGGCGGCATTGACCATGGCCTCACGCGCGGCCTGCATCTGGGCAGCCAGTTTCTCGTCGAGCGGGCAGTCGCCGACGACCACGACCTCCAGGGGCACCCCGTGCGTGTCCTCGACCTCGGCGGCGGTCTTCTTGACCGCCTCGGCCAGGGTGTCCGGCTCCTGGTCCTCGTCCTTGCCGGTGCCCTCCGGCCGGTACAGCCAGTTGCGCAGCTCGCGTTCCTGCGCCCGGGCGAGGCGGCGGACCTCGCCGGGGTCGTCGGCGTTGCGCTGGATCAGGGTGAGGGTGTGCAGGACGGAGTCGTGCACATGGGCGGCGACCTCGGCCCGTTCCTGGGCCCGGATGCGCATGGTGCGCTCCTCGGACAGGTCCTGCGACATCCGCACCAGCCAGGGACCGGCGAGCAGCGCCATCCCGGCGAGGACGGCTATCGCGGCGGTGAGCGCGGTGCCGAGCTGGGCGGCCGAACCGCGCACCACCATGAAGACCGTCAGCCCCATGCCGACGAGTGCGACGCCGGCCAGGCCCCGCACGAGCTGGAAGATCCGCTTGCGGCGCCCCGGCTCGGTCCAGCTGGCCCGCCGCGCGTTGTCCACCTGACGCCACACCAGGACGACGCCGACGCCGACGAGCAGGGTCGGCCACACATACCGGTTGGCGTCGCCGCCGAGGTCGACGCTGGTGACGAAGCCGATCGCACCGACGGTGAGCGCGATCAGCGCCACGATCTGGCCCTTGTCGGGCTTGCGGAGCCGGCGCCGGCCGTCGGGCGTGGTCGCGAAGACGGAGCGCGGCTCGGCGGACCGGCCGCCGACGCCCAGCGGAACGACGATCCAGAAGACGGCGTAGACCAGCACACCGAGGCCGTCGGCGATGAAGAGGGCCAGGAAGACCAGCCGCACCCAGATGACGGGAAGTCCGAGGTGCCCGGCCAGCCCGCGCGCGACGCCGCCGAGCATCCGCCCGTCGGCGCTGCGGTAGAGCTTGCGCACGGGCGGTTCGTCGGTCGTCTCGGGCGGGCGGGTGGCGACTGGCATGTCCCGATCGTCACACGCCGGCCGCCCCCGGACATCAGGGCCGTCCCTCATCCGACCCTGAGAAACCCCCTCGTCCAGGGGCGGCGGCCGACGGGGCAATATCAGGGACGGGCCAGGGTCGCGGAAGGTGCCGACGTGGCTCACGGGCCGTCACCATGGACGTATGACGTCGACGACCCCCGCTCCCGCCGCGACCGATGGCGGACCGCCCCACCCGCCGCTGCGGCGCACCACGCGGCGGAAGGTCGTGGCGGGGGTGTGCGGCGGGCTGGGACGGCACTTCGACCTGGACCCGGTGATCTTCCGGGTCGCGATCGGAGTGCTCGCCGTGACCGGGGGCCTCGGCCTGGTCTTCTACGGCTTCGCCTGGCTCCTCATCACGGCCGAGGGCGACGACGAGAACGAGGCGCGGCGGCTGGTGTCGGGCCGGGTCGACGGCGCCTCGTTGATCGCGCTGCTCATGGCGCTGGTGGGCTGCGGCCTGTTCCTGTCGATGCTGGGCAACGGCAGCACGATCTCCTTCTCGATGCTGCTGATCATCGCCGTCAGCGGGGCGGCCGTCTGGTCGCAGCGGCGCCGGCTGGCCGACGGCCACGAGGCGGTGGCGGACCCGTCGACGGGGCACACGGTGGCGGAGGCGCCACCGGAGACCAAGGCGCCGCCGCCGCCGGAGTCCCCGTCGTGGTGGCGGGAGCCGATCGTCAAGGACGGTACGTCGGGGCCGGTGCCGCTCGGGTACCTGTGGGGACCGGCCGACGGCGCGGGGGTGGAGGACGCGATTCTCCGGCGCCCCGCGAAGAGCGCCGGGGCGGCCGCCGCCCGCGCCCGTGGCCCGCGTTCCCTCGGCGGCCCGGTCCTCCTGCTGGCCCTGGTTGCGGGCGGG
The DNA here is from genome assembly GCF_040300825.1 of Streptomyces sp. NPDC000229. Lineage (NCBI taxonomy): Bacteria > Bacillati > Actinomycetota > Actinomycetes > Kitasatosporales > Streptomycetaceae > Streptomyces > Streptomyces sp. NPDC000229. The sequence continues at coordinate 142,748 of NZ_JBEPEL010000002.1, read as the reverse complement.
CTCGGCACGGGGCTGTCCTGGGCGTCGCAGCCGCTCGGCGCCTGCTTCCAGATCGGGCTGGTGTGCGCGCTGGTGGTGTTCGGGCTCGGCCTGGTGGCCGGTTCGTTCCTGGGGCGGACGGGTGCCGGCACGGTCCTCATGACGGTACTGACGGCCGTGCTGCTGGCGGGCGCGTCGCTGATACCCCGGCAGATCGACACGGAGTGGATACGCACGTCCTGGCAGCCGGCGACCACGGCGGACCTGCGCCCCCGGTACGAACTGGGCACCGGCGTCGGCACCCTGGACCTGTCCCGGCTGGCCGTTCCCGCGAACCGGACGGCGCGCACCACCGCCGAGGTCGGCGCGGGCCGCCTCCACGTCGTCGTCCCGGAGAACGTGACCGTGAGGGTGCGCGCCGAGGTGGGGCTCGGCGACCTGCGCCTCCCGGCCGACCCGCCCAACGACATCGACATCGCCCCGGACCGCGAGGCGACCCGCACGATCGCCCCGCCGAAGGGCACGGCCCCGGCGGGCACGCTCGACCTCACCCTCGAGGTCGCGCTCGGACAGGTGGAGGTCACCCGTGCCGCGTCATGAGAAGCCCGTGCCCCCTCCCCCGTGCCCGGTCCCGAGGAGCACGGCCGGTGGCGCCACGAGTTCCACCCGGGCCGGCTGGTCCTGGGCCTCACCGCCCTGGGCATCGCGGCGCTGTACGCGGGCGACGCGGCCCGCGCCTGGGACACACCCTGGTACGCGGTGCTGCCCCTGCTGTGCGGGGGGATGGTCCTGGCGGGCGCCGCCGGCTGGATCGGCTACCGCGCCCGGCGCCGTCGCGCCGCCAGGCCCGCGTCGAGCGACAGCAGCGGGGCACCGGCCAGCACGAGCGGCAGCCACGCCATCAGGTAGGCGAGGTCGTTGCCGTAGTAGTAGGGGTCGGACTGCCAGCTCACGGTCAGCCACAGGCTCAGCGAGATGAGCGCCCCGCCCAGCGCGGCGAGCCGTGCCAGCAGTCCGACGAGCGTGCCGATGCCGACGGCCAGTTCACCGAAGGCGATGCCGTATCCGAACCCCTCCGGGTTCTTCAGCGCCAGGTCGACGAGCCAGGGCACGGCGGAGGAGTCCCGGACGGACCGCATCATCTCGCCGATCGAGCCGGTCCCGGACGCCGCCATGAAGCGGTCGTCGGTGATCTTGTCGAGCCCGGCGTAGATGAAGGTGACGCCGAGGAAGACCCGCAGCGGCAGCAGCGCGTACCGGGCGGCGGTCGCCTTCCAGCCGGGCGGCCCACCGGCGTTCCCGTAGGTCGCTGTCGTCCGGTAGGTGTGCGTCATCGCCGGCCTGCCTCTCCACACGGCTGTCCCCGAAGCCGATTCTCCTCGGCATTCCCGCCCATGGATACGCGGCGGACCGGAGACCGGTTCAGGAGCGGCCGCCGGGGTACGCCGGTCCGACGCGGTACGCCGGGCGGCAGGCAACAGGCGCCAGACAGCGGTCAGGGGTGGCCGGCCGCCAGGTCGATGACGAGGAGCACCCACCCGGCGGCGACCGCCCTGGACGTCGACAGCCGGTTGTCCTCGCCGATCAGGGGCGCGAGGAGCCCGCCGTACGCCCGGTGCGCACGGGCCGCACCGGTCAGCAGGGCGCCCATGCATATCGCTGCGCCCAGCCCCGCCGTCCGCGCCCAGGTCCATCCGCCGCCCCCGCCCGGCGCGGCCACCGCGTGCGCCGCCGCGAGGAGGGCCGCCAGTGCCGCGACGGTGCCCCACACGGCGTACAGCGTGCCGCGCCACACCACGTGCGGCCATGCCTCGCCGAGCGCCCGGCCCCGCTCGGCGACCGTCCGCGCGTGCCGGCCGAGCTCGTCCGACACCCAGCGCCGTGACGCGCCGTCGGGGAGGTCCGGCACGCCCTCCCCCGACGCCAGCCGGTCGCGCCGGGCCCGGAACGCGGCCACCGCCCGCCGGTGCTCCTCGCGCGCCCCGTGCGTACAACCGCCGCACCGCCTCGCCTCGTGCACCGCCATGGCGGCCCCTTCCGTGTCTCAACCGGCGTCTCAACCACCCGACAGGGAAAAGGAATTCTTTTGAACGCCATGACCCGCGCCCGTCCACACCTCCCCAGGAGTGAAAATCCCGCTTCGAAAGTGACCGCTTACGACAGGAGTTCGGGCTCGGAGCGACTGATCTGCCGCCACAGCGGCTGATAGTTGATCCAGGCGACGAGATCGCTGCCGAGCCGTTCACGCGTGGCGACCGCCTCCCGGTGCTCGACCGGCACCGGCTTCCCCGCCGCCCGGGCCGCGAGCTGCACGCGGCTGCACCGCTCCATGGTGATGAACCACCAGGCCGCCGCGTCGACCGAGCCGCCGACCGTCAGCAGCCCGTGATTGCGCAGGATCATCGCCTTGCGCCCACCGAGCGCGGCCGCGATCCGCCGCCCCTCTGCGGCGTCCACGACGACGCCCGTGTACGCGTCGTACAGGCAATGGTCCTCGTAGAACGCGCACGCCTCCTGCGTGATCGGCTCGATCAGCTCACCGAGCGCGGCCAGGGCCCGGCCGTACGTGGAGTGGGTGTGCGCCACCGCCACGACGTCGGGCCGTGCCCGGTGCACCTCGGCGTGCACGGTGAACGCCGCCTGGTTGACGTGCTCGGTGCCCTCGACGACCTGGCCGTCGCCGTTGACGAGGATCAGGTCCCGGGCGGTGAGGCCGGCGAGCGGCTCCCCGAAGGGGTTGACCCAGAAGCAGTCGGGGAACTCCGGGTCGCGCGCGGTGATGTGCCCGGACACGCCCTCCTCGTACCCGAACCGCGCGAACAGGCGCAGCGCCCCCGCCAGCCGCCGCTTGCGGTACGCCCGCTCGTCGGCCACGGACGCGTGGGTGGGCGGCATCGCGAAGTGCAGCCGCTCGACGGGTATCGGCGTAGGTGCTTCGGCTTCGCTCATGGCCGGAAGTTACCGCCGGTCACGACAACTGACCAGAGAGATCACACCCATGGGAGCGGCTGGAGCAGAATGCACCGCATGACGGACGACGACCGCACCTCGCCTTCGCCCCTGGTCGATCTCCTCGAGCTGCAGCCCCACATCGAGGGCGGCTGGTTCAGGGAGACCTGGAAGACGACCGGATCGACCACACCCGACGGCTACTCCGGCCCCCGCACCTTCGCGACCGGCATCTACTTCCTGCTGCACCCGGGCGAACGGTCGCGCTGGCACCGGGTGCGCTCCGACGAACTGTGGCTCTGGCACCGCGGCGGCCCGCTCCGCCTCTCCCTGGGCGGCGAGGGCGACGCCCCGTCCGAGCCCTGGGAGCTGGTGCTCGGCCCGTCCGTCGAGACCGGCGAACAACCGCAGCTCCTCGTCCCCGCCGGCACCTGGCAGGCGGCCGAGCCGGCGGGCGACGAGCCGGTCCTCGTCACCTGCGTCGTCGCGCCGGGCTTCCACTACGACGACTTCACGCTCGAAGCCGCCGCCCACAGGAAGTAGGCGACGGCTCCGGTCGGGTCAGAGAGGCGTGATCACTCCCACTCGATGGTGCCCGGCGGCTTCGACGTCACGTCCAGGACGACCCGGTTGACGTCCTTCACCTCGTTGGTGATCCGCGTCGAGATCTTCGCCAGCACGTCGTACGGCATACGCGTCCAGTCCGCCGTCATCGCGTCCTCGGACGACACGGGCCGCAGCACGATCGGGTGCCCGTACGTACGCCCGTCGCCCTGCACGCCCACCGACCGGACGTCGGCGAGCAGGACCACCGGGCACTGCCAGATGTCGCGGTCGAGACCGGCGGCCGTCAGCTCCTCGCGGGCGATGGCGTCGGCCTCGCGCAGCAGGTCGAGCCGCTCCTTGGTGACCTCGCCGACGATACGGATACCGAGGCCCGGGCCCGGGAAGGGCTGGCGCTGGACGATCTCCTCCGGCAGGCCGAGCTCCTGGCCGACCATCCGGACCTCGTCCTTGAACAGCTTGCGCAGCGGCTCGATCAGCTGGAACTCGAGGTCCTCGGGGAGCCCGCCCACGTTGTGGTGCGACTTGATGTTGGCCGTGCCGGTGCCGCCGCCCGACTCGACGACGTCCGGGTAGAGGGTGCCCTGGACGAGGAACTCGACGGGGTGGTCGTCCGGCGCCTCGGCGACGATCTCGGCCTGCGCCTGCTCGAAGACCCGGATGAACTCCCGGCCGATGATCTTCCGCTTCTCCTCGGGGTCGGAGACCCCGGCGAGCGCCTCGAGGAACCGCTCCTGCGCGTCCACGACCTTCAGCTGGACGCCGGTGGCGGCCACGAAGTCCTTCTCGACCTGCTCGGTCTCGCCCTTGCGCATCAGGCCGTGGTCGACGTACACGCAGGTCAGCTGCGAGCCGATGGCCTTCTGTACGAGGGCGGCGGCCACCGCCGAGTCCACACCGCCGGACAGGCCGCAGATGGCGCGCTTCTCGCCGACCTGGGCGCGGATCGCCTCGATCTGCTCCTCGATGACGTTGCCGGTGGTCCAGTCGGGGCGGAGGCCGGCGCCGCGGTAGAGGAAGTGCTCCAGGATCTGCTGGCCGTGCGTGGAGTGCATCACCTCGGGGTGGTACTGCACGCCGTACAGCTTCTTCTCGTCGTTCTCGAAGGCCGCGACGGGCACGACGTCCGTGGACGCGGTGACGGTGAACCCGTCCGGGGCGGCGGAGCAGGCGTCGCCGTGCGACATCCACACCGGCTGCTCGGCCGGGGTGCCCTCGAACAGGGTGGAGGACGCCTTGCTGACGTGCAGCGGCGTACGGCCGTACTCGCGCGCGCCGGTGTTGTCGACGGTGCCGCCGAGGGTCGTGGCCATCAGCTGGAAGCCGTAGCACATGCCGAAGACGGGGACGCCGGCCTCGAAGATCTCACGGTCGAGCTGGGGGGCGCCCTCCTCGTACACGGAGGACGGGCCGCCGGAGAGGATGATCGCCTTCGGGTTCTTGGCCAGCATCTCGGCCACCGGCATGGTGGACGGGACGATCTCGCTGTAGACCCGGGCCTCACGGACGCGGCGGGCGATGAGCTGGGCGTACTGCGCGCCGAAGTCGACGACGAGTACGGCGTCGGGCGCGGCAGCGGGATTCGCTGATGACACTACGGCGGCCTTCCGGCGGGAGGAGCAGGAGGAGTCTGTATGTCGATTCTACCGGCGCGGCCGGGGGAGCCTTTGTCTCACCATCCGAACCCGCACCCGTCCTCCTCGGCCGATGGTCCATACTGACCGCATGCGCAAGCTCTCGACCTTCGTCTTTACCTATGGCACCGGCCCGTCCGGCTGCCATGGTCGTGCTGCTTGAGCCACTGACAAGCGACTTCCCAGGCGCCCCGGGCCGACAAGGTCCGGGGCGCCTGTCGTTTTTCCCGGACCTGGTCGCCGGCCCGGGGCCCCCTCCACCAAAGGAGCCCCGCCATGAACGCACTCGACTCCCTCGACAGGACCGGCGCCCGCACCGGCGAGGCCGCGGACGTGATCGCGGGCGCGCGTGAACGCATCGACGCGCTCGACGACCGGATCATCGGCCTCATCCAGGAACGGATGGCGGTCTCGGCCGTCATCCAGGAGGCCCGGATCTCGTCCGGCGGCCGGCGCGTGAACCTGGCACGGGAGATGGAGGTGCTGGCCCACTACAGGGACGCGCTGGGCAAGCCGGGTACGTCGCTGGCGATGACGATGCTGGAGCTGTGCCGCGGCCGCATCTGAGTTCGGGCGCGCTCTCACCCGTACGGCGCGTGACCGCTGCGGTACGGCTTCGTTGGTCCGGTTGTCCGTGTCAGCCAGGGGCGGGCCGAAGAAACCACGCGTGGCTCCGCCGGGGCGTGTGGCGTACCTCGTGGGTACGTCGTGGGACCTCGCCCCGGCGCGCGTGACCGGACGGCAGGGGACAGCAGCCCGGTCACCCGAAAAGGCGGTCGGTTCCGGGGACGCCCGGAACCGACCGCATCCGGTCCAAGGATCCGTACCACCCTCCTGGACCCGTCCCATGACTCCCCCACACCCCCACACCCCCTTCTCCCCACGACCACTGCCACCGAGCGGCGTTACCCCCCGACGCCGCTTCCCTCGGCACCCAGCGCTGCCCTGACGCCGGAGCCGATGGCCAAGGGCCCCGCGGAAGCGATTCCGCGGGGCCCTTGTTCTATGCCGGTTCCAGGCCTTCCGCCCTAGGAAGCGTTGGCGCGGCGACGGGCGACGACGAGGGCCGCGGCACCCGCGGCGACCAGGGCCGCCGCGCCGGCGGCGACCGGGAGGGCGAGCGAGCCGGTGTTGGCGAGGTTGCCACCGGTCTGGGTGGCCGGGTTCGAGCCGCCGGTGGTTCCGGTGCCCGACGTGCCCGTGGCGCCACCGGTCGTTCCGGTGGTGGACGTGCCACCCGCCGTCGAGCCGCCCGTGGTGGAGGTGCCGCCGGTGGAGGTGCCGCCCGTGCCGCCCGTGGCCGAGCCGCCGGTCGTCGAACCGCCCGTGGTGGTGTCCGTGCCGGTGTCCTTGGGGTTCAGGACCAGCTGGGCCGTGTTGTTGGCGGGCTTCGGGTCGAAGGCGAGCTCCGGGCGGCTCAGGAACTCGTTGCGGACGGTCACGGCGCCCTTGGCGTCCGCGACGACCTTGTCGATCTTCAGCTCGAAGGGCAGGGCGAAGTCCTCGTCCTCGAGCACCCGGATCGGTGTGTCACAGAAGTAGCGCGGCGCGCCGAGCGGCTCCTCGCGGTACCCGCCCTTGGCGGTGCGCGGCTCGCAGCGGGCCGGCTTCTTCGTGACCGTGGCGCCGGCCGGGATGGTCACGTCGACGGTGGCGACGGGGTCGCCGGAGCGGAGCCGGGCGATCCAGGCCGGACCGCTGTTGCGGAAGCCGACCGTCGCCTCGACCGTCCCGCCCGCGGCGGCGACGAGGGCCTCACCGTACGCGGCGAAGTCGGCCGTGTTCCGGGCGTGGAGGTCGAACTCCTGCTGGTTGTCCCGCAGGTCGAGGTCCGCCGCGCGGGCGGCGGACGGCGCCTTCTTCAGGGTGAGCTCCGGACCGGTGCCCTTGGCGGCCTTCCGGGTGCCGCTCCGCTCCTCGACACGGTGGACGAAGATTTCGGCGTAGGCGTGGTCCAGGGCCTTCAGCCCGATCGGCTCGGCGAGCGTGTAGCTGGCGCCGGGCTCGTACGTACCGGGGAAGTCGCAGACGGCCCGGGTCCAGCCCGGGGTCTCGGTGTAGTCGCAGTTGGCGTACCGCTGCGTGTGACCGAGGCCGTGCGAGTTCCTCAGCGTGAGGCGTACGCCGTCGGCCGCGGCCGTGCCGCTGTTGGTGAAGGTGATCGGGGCGTCCTGCACCTGGCCCGGCTCCACCTCGCGCTTCAGGTCGAGCGGGTGCATCACGAGGTCGGGCCCGCCGACGGTCACGCGGGAGGTGAACGAGGTGAAGGTCGCGCCCTCGGCCTCGCCGGTGACGTCGAGGTCGCCCGTGGCCCCGAGCGCGCTGCCCTTGGCCGCGGTGATCTTCAGCTCGGCGACGCTGTTGGGACCCGGGTGGAGGCCGAAGGAGTCGGTGCACGTGCCGGTGGTGCCGGTGAGGGAGCAGTTCGAGCTGCCGGTCTCACCGAATCGGACGTCGGCCACGCCCGTGAGGTCGCTCAGGTCGAAGGTGACGGTGTACTCGCCCTCGAAGTGGCCCTTCTCCTCGTCCTCACTCGGGTTGCTCACCATGACGTCGATGGTGGTGGTCTGCGGTTCGCCGGTGGCCGGATAGGGCCGCAGGCCCACTTCGGCGGGCCCGTCGAGCGTGAACACCGGGGCCTCGGCGGCGTACCCGGCCGGTGCGGCGCTCAGCACGACACCGGCGAGCAGCCCGGCGGCGGCGAGGGAGGAGGAAAGGCGTCTCATCAAGGAACCCCTGGTTGCGACGTACGGCGTGATTGCTGAACACGGGTTCGACCAGGGGACGGTCCGGATGGTTGCCCGGCCGGAGATCACGGATCGGGCACGGGGGGCACACAAGCGGAATGTGTGATGCAGCACACATAAGCTTTTCGTCAGTTGGCGTGCAACCTTCCCCGCTCGTCACAGGTCATGCATGCGGAACCAGGGGCCACGCCTGTGACACCACTGCCGGGTCGGCCCCCACGACACCGTGCCGCATGTGCGGTACGCCTGGACTTCACTGAGGTCTTCATGAAGCTTCGCCGCGCCATGGCGGTCGCCGCCGCGACCGCCGTCATAGCCCCTGCCGCCTTCCTGGCGGCTCCGGCCGCGTACGCGACGGACGGCACCACCAGCACGACCTCCACCTCCGGCGCCACGGGCGAGACGGAGAGCACCACGGACGACGGCACCACGACGACGGACGAGGCTCCGAAGACGGACGACGGCGCCACGACCGAGGACGGCACCACGACCGAGGACGGCACCACGACCGAGGACGGTTCGAAGACCGACGACGGTGCCGCCACGACCGAGGACGGCACGAAGACCGAGGACGGGTCCACGACGGACGAGGGCTCGAAGACCGAGGACGACAAGACCACGGGCGGCACCGAGGCCGGCACCGAGGACGGCGCCGACAAGCCGGGCACCGAGACCGGCACGGACGAGGAAGAGGTCGTCGAGGAGGACGAGGAGATCATCGAGGAGGAGGTCTGCAAGCAGGCCGCCGTCGATGTCTCGCTCTCCAACCTGCCCGGCAAGATCGTCGCGGGCAGCGGCTGGAAGAACTTCCAGCTGAACGTCAAGAACAACAGCACGGACGCCATCGACGACGTCGTCGTCGGCGCCTGGGCCTCGTACGAGAAGGACATGGACTCGTACACCGACCGCCTGGTCGAGAAGTACGCCAAGATCGAGTACAAGACGCCCAACGGCCAGTGGGAGAGCGGCGACCAGCTCTCCGGCGAGAACCTCGGCTTCTTCTTCGACGTCGTCAACCTGAAGAAGGACGAGAACCGCACCATCCAGCTGCGCATCTCGATCGACAACGCCGCGCCCGCCGGTGCCGCCCTCGGCTTCGCCGCCACGGGCTACGACAAGGACGAGGCGTGCTACGAGGACTACGCGTCCTACACCTTCGATGTTGTGGCCGCCGGCAGCAACGGTGGTGGCGGTGGCGAGGCCAAGCCGTCCGACCAGAAGCCTGCCGACCTGAAGCCGCAGGGCGGCTCGACCCCGATCAAGGTCGAGGGTGAGCTCGCCGAGACCGGTTCCAACTCGATGCTGCCGACCATCGGTATCGCCGGTGGTATCGCCATCGTCGCCGGTGCCGGTGTCGTCTTCGCGCTGAAGCGCCGTAACAGCGGTGCCGTCGCGTAACACGCGTACCACCTAGCACCACAGAGCAAGAGAGGCGCTGCACTCGGAGGGGGGTGCAGCGCCTCTCTCATGCCCGGCTACCGCTTGGGCGGTACCGCCGGGATGCCGAGGAACGGGAGCTTCAGGGCGCCGAAGGCGTTCGCCGGGACCGTCGGGGACTTGGGGGCGATCGGGGCGAGGCGTTCGTAGGAGGCGGTCTGGGGCGGGCGGGGGTCCTCTTCGCCCTTGTTGGGCCAGAAGGACATGGCGCGCTCCGCCTGGGCGGTGATCGTGAGGGACGGGTTCACGCCGAGGTTCGCGGAGACCGCCGCGCCGTCGATGACCGAGATGCCCGGGTGGCCGTAGAGACGGTGGTACGGGTCGATGACGCCGTCCTCCGCCGTCGCCCCGATCACGCAACCGCCCAGGAAGTGGGCGGTGAGCGGGGTGCCCATCAGCTCGCCGACGTTGGAGCCGGCGAAGCCGTTGATCTCCTCCGCCAGGAGGGTCGCCGCGCGGGTGCCCTCGGCGATCTGCTTGGGGTTGGGGGCGCCGTGGCCCTGGCGGGCGGTGAGCAGGCCCTTCCCGATGCCGTCCCGCTTGCGGTAGGTGGTCAGGGAGTTGTCCAGGGACTGCATGACCAGCCCGATGATGGTCCGCTCCGACCAGCGGCGGTTGGAGAGCGAGCGCATGGTCAGCAACGGGTGGCGGACCACGTTGCCCAGCCAGGCCCTGACCCGGCGTTCGGAGTAGGGGACCTGAAGGATGGAGAGGGACCCCATCGCGTTGGAGCCCTTGCCGTAGCGGACCGGTTCGATGTGGGTGCTGGCGTCCGGGTGGATGGACGACGTGATGGCGACGCCCCGGGTGAAGTCGGCACGCTTGTGGCCGTGCCGCTTGCGGTAGCGGCGGTCGGTGGTCTGCGAGCCGACCAGGGCCTCGGAGTTGGTACGGGTCAACTCGCCCAGGCGGTCGGAGATACGGGGCAGCTTCCCCTCGTCCTTCATGCGGTGCAGCAGCGTCTGCGTGCCGTACGTGCCGGCCGCGACGACGACGTACCGGCAGCGCAGCGTCCGCGGGGTGGCCTTGCGGCGGCGGTGCGTGGGGACGGTCGAGACGACGTAGCCGTCACCGGACGGGGCGTCGGCGACGGCGGTGACCGTGGTCATGGGGTGGATCACCGCCCCGGCCTTCTCCGCGAGGTAGAGGTAGTTCTCGGTGAGCATGTTCTTCGCGCCGTGGCGGCAGCCGGTCATGCACTCACCGCACTCGGTGCAGGCGCGGCGGGCCGGGCCGGCGCCGCCGAAGTACGGGTCGTCGGCCTGCTGCCCCGGTTCGGCCTTCGCCGTGCCGGCCCCGTCCCCGCCGGCCCCGTCCCCGCCGACGGCGTCCTTGCCGTCGCCGAAGAAGACACCGACGGGCGCGAGGTGGAAGGTGTCGCCGACGCCCATGGCCTGGGCGGCCGCCTTGAGGTGGATGTCGGAGGGGGTCATGGTCGGGTTGAGCCGTACGCCCAGCATGCGCTTGGCCTGGTCGTAGTACGGGGCCAGCTCCTCCCTCCAGTCGGTGATGGACCCCCACTGCTTGTCCCGGAAGAACGGCTCGGGCGGCACGTACAGGGTGTTGGCGTAGTTGAGCGAACCGCCGCCGACCCCGGCGCCCGCCAGGACCATGACGTTGCCGAGGAGGTGGATGCGCTGGATACCGAAGAGGCCCAGGGCGGGTGCCCACAGGTAGTTCTTCACGTCCCAGGAGTTCTTGGGCAGGGTGCCGGGGCTGAACCGGCGGCCCGCCTCCAGGACGCCGACGCGGTAGCCCTTCTCGGTCAGGCGGAGGGCCGAGACCGAGCCACCGAAGCCGGAGCCGACGATGATGACGTCGTAGTCGTACCCGTCAGGCGATTCGGCCTGGTTCCGGGCAGGGGGGACCTGGGGCATGGGCTCTCCTCGTACCGAAGTGGAAAAAGGTCTAGCGGAAGCGGAACGCCTTCATCAGGCGCAGGCTGCGGCTCATGAACGCGGCGTACTGCTCGTCGTCCATGCCGAAGGCCGGTGCGAGCGGAATCAGCCGCTGCTGCGCCACCGTCTGGGCCTCGGTGTACTTGAGGATGCCCTCCGAGCCGTGCCGACGGCCGAGACCCGAGTCCTTCATGCCGCCCATCGGCGACTGCACGCTGCCGTACGCCGGCCCGTACCCCTCGTTGATGTTCACCGTGCCTGTGCGCAGCTTCGCGGCGACGGCGTGGCCGCGGCGGCCGTCCTTGGTCCAGACGCTGGCGTTGAGGCCGTACGCCGTGGCGTTGGCGCGCTCGACGACCTCGTCCTCGTCGGTGAAGCGGTAGAGGGAGACGACCGGGCCGAAGGTCTCCTCGGTGCAGACGGACATCGGTTCCTGGACGCCGTCCAGGATGGTCGGCTCGTAGAACAGCGGGCCGATGTCGGGACGGGCGACGCCGCCGGCGAGGACCGTGGCGCCCTTGGCGACGGCCTCCTCCACGTGCCGCGTGACGGTCTCCAGCTGCCGCTCACCGGCCAGGCAGCCCATGTCGGCCCCGTAGGCGAGGGAGTTGCCGAGCCGCATCGCCTTCGTGCGGGCGGTGAATCGCTCGATGAAGTCGTCGGCTACGGACTCGTGGACGTACAGCCGCTCGATGGAGATGCAGAGCTGGCCGGCCGAGGAGAAGCAGGCGCGCACGGCGCCCGCGGCGGCCTTCTCCACGTCCGCGTCATGGAGGACCAGCATGGCGTTCTTGCCGCCCAGTTCGAGGGAGACGCCGACGAGGCGGGCGGCGGCGGCCTGCGCGACCTCGCGGCCGGTGCGGGTGGAGCCGGTGAAGGAGACGTAGTCGGCGTGCTTGACGACCTCGGGGCCGACGACCGGGCCGTCGCCGAGGACCACCTGGAAGACCTCCGCCGGGAGACCGGCCTCGATGAGGAGGTCCCGGGCCCACAGGGCGGTGAGCGCGGTCTCGGTGTCGGGCTTCATGACGACGGCGTTGCCGGAGACGAAGGCGGGCAGCGCGTCGCCGACGGACAGTTCGAGCGGGTAGTTCCAGGGGGCGATCTGGCCGACGACCCCGCGCGGCTGGCGCAGTTCGGTGACCTTGGTGAGGGTCGGTACGACGCCGGCGTGGCGCTTCGGCTTGAGGTACGCGGCCGCGCGGCGACCGTAGTGGCGGGCGGCGACGGCGACGGCCTGTATCTCTTCGTGGGCGTGCAGCCTGGCCTTGCCGGTCTCCAGCTGTATCAGGTCGAGGACCTCGGCCTGCCGCTGAAGGACCAGGTCGTGGAAGCGGAGGAGCACGGCGGCACGCGCGCGTACGGGCGTCGCGGCCCAGACCGGCTGGGCGACGCGGGCGCGGGCGAACGCCTCGGCGACGTCCTCGGGGGTGGACTCGGGCAGGTCGGCCAGCCGTTCCCCGGTGAACGGGCTGTGGTTGGCCGTCCGGCCGGAACCGACGACGCCCCGGGTGAGCTGGGCGACGACTTCGGGGGTGACCACATCGGCGGCGGTGCGGGCACCGGCCGGTGCGGGGGCTGTCGGATTCGTACCGAGAGGCGTGGCGGGGGCCTGCGTGTCCGTCGTGTCGGTCATGGGGGCGAGGGTATTCCGGATGCCGCCCGTGCGGTACCCGCCGGTAACAGCTTTTCCCGGGGCGCTCGCACCATGCCAGCGTTCACTGGCAAATAAGCCCTGATCAGGGCCTGGTCATGAGGCTGGTCATGAGGCTGGTCATGAGGGCCGTACCCGGAACGAATCGAGAAGGGTGTCGAAGTGGCGCTTCAGCTCGTCGCGCCGGGCCACCGGCGCCGAGACCCACACGTCGTACATCCGCCCGCTCTCGTCCCAGCAGATGTCGTACGTGCGGCGAGCCCCCTCCGAGGTGGAGAAGCCGTTCCAGGTGAACTCCCGGAGCGCGGCCGGCAGCCCGTTGTGCGTCGTCGGCGTGACCTTGGCGTCGCGGTAACCGGGATGGGCCTCCGGGCCGTTCGCGTGGGCGCGGCGCATGTACCCGAGGGGTCCGTCGGAGGCCGGGGCCTGGATCCGGATACCGATCCGCATCGCTCTGTCGGACGACATGTAGAAGACGCGTCTGTCATCGGTGGAACGGACGTACCCCAGGGGGACGGTCAGTGAGAAGCCGCGCGGGTCCGAAGCGGAGCGGTATCCGCTCGGTACGCGGGCGTGCGTGGAGGGGGCTGTGGGGGTGGAGGCGGGGGTGGTTGTCGGCCGGGGGCTGGGGGGACGGGTGGCGCCCGGGCCGTTGCCCGTACCGGTGCCGGTGCCGGCTGCCGCGCCGGGGGTGTTCGGGGCGGTGGGCGCGTTCGGTGACGGGGAAACGGTGGCTGTCGGGTGGTCACCGCCTCCGCCGCCGTCCCCGTCGTCTCCCAGGAGCAGGACGCCCGCCGCGCCCGCCCCGGCGAGGGCCACCAGCAGCGCGGCGGCCACCAGTGGCGTGCGGAGGCCGCGCCCGGCCGGGCGGCCGGGGTACCGGGCGGATTCCCCGTACCGGAGGACGTCGCGGGCGTGGGGCCGGTCGTGGGTGCGGATACGGTCACGGGCCCGGGAGCGGGCGCGGCCCGGGCGTTCCGGCACGGCGTCGGAGGGCGCGGGGCGCGAGGCGTCCGCGCGGGGCGGGACGGCGTCGGCGTACGGGCCGGCGGCACTGGTCGCCCTGCCGCCGTACGGCACCGGCGCGTCGTCGGCCACCTCATGCCCGCGCCGCCCGTATCCGCGCGACTCGGAGCCACGTCCGTCGGAGCCGTGTCCGTCGTACCCACGCCCGTCGGAGCCGCGTCCGTCGTACCCGCGCCCGTCGTATCCGCGAGGCCGTCCGGTATCCGCGTACGCCCGCAGCAGGCGTTCCGCCTCCGCCGCGCCCATGCGGCGGGCCGGGTCCCGCTGCAGCAGGCCCCGCACGACCGGCAGCAGCGGCCCCGCCGCCGCGGGCGGTCTGAAGTCCTCCTCCACGACCGCGTGCAGCACTCCGCCCAGCGAGTCCCTGTGGAACGGCGACTGGCCGGTCAGCACCGCGCACAGCAGCGCCCCCAGCGACCACAGGTCCGTCTCCGGACCGGCCTGCGCGCCCTGCATCCGCTCGGGCGCCGTGTACTCGGGCGAGCCGACGAACATCCCCGCCTCGGTGATCGTCGTCGACCCGGCCAGCTGGGCGATGCCGAAGTCGGTGAGAACGACACGCCCCGTCCCCTCCTCCAGCAGGACGTTGGCCGGTTTCAGGTCACGGTGCAGGACCCCCAGCGCGTGCGCGGCACGCAGGGCGCCCAGCAGCGCGAGGCCGATGCGGGCCGCTTCACGGGCGTCGAGCGGGCCTCGGGACGCGATGCGTTCGGCGAGCGAACCGCCTTCGACCAGCTCCATGACGATGTACGGGACACCGTCCTCCTCGACGACGTCGTGGACGCAGACGATGTGCGGATGGTGCACGCGCGCGATGGCACGCGCTTCACGGAGCGTCGGGTGAACGGCGGAACCCACGTCGACATGGAGTTCCTTGACGGCGACGCGACGGCCGAGCAACTCGTCGTACGCCCGCCAGACCGTACCCATGCCTCCCCGACCGAGCCGGGCCTCCAGCCGGTAGCGTCCGACGATCCGCCGCTGCTGCCCCGATCCGGACACGGCACATCCCCTCTGCTCGCGCCGAGGGTCACTCCTCGGCGGGACGCCAGCCGCGCAGCACGATGTCGAACTGCTCCCGGGTCACCGGCCAGTCGGCCGCGGGAGCGGACATGAACAACGCGTACTCGGTTCCGTCGTCCGCGTAGTACACCTGGTCGATCGCGTGCCGCTCGCCCGCGTCGGCGTTCTTCTCGGCCCAGGTGAACTCCCACAGACAGGATTCCAGTTGATCACGGAACGTGTTCGTGTGCAGCTCCTTCCGCTCATACCGGGGAAGCCGCTTCTTCAGCCCTTTCTCGATATCGAGCATGTGAAGACAGGGATTTTCGAAGTCGGGTGAGGCGTCGACGCTGATACGGATGAGGTGACGGCCGTTGTCGGGCGTGTAGTCGATCTGACCGCCTTCCGTCCGGCGCTTCCAGCCCTCCGGTACGAGAAGGCTGAAACCCGACGGGTCCTCGACCCGCTCCCAGCCCTCCGGAACGGACTGCGCCGGCCTGCCCCGGTCGGCCGCGGCGGCGCGGGCCGTGTCGTCGTTCCCGTACCGCATCACGGCGAAACCCGCGGCGCTGCCTACGACGGCGGCGAGAACGGTCACCAGGACGGCCGTGCGCAAAGCCCTGCGGCGGGAGGACCGACTGCGGACGGGTTCGTCGCCCGGGGTGCGTGGGCCGTCCGAGGCGCCCCCGGAGGACTTCCGCTCCATGGACGTGTGGCCGGCGGTCTCGTGGGCCCCGGTTTTCCGTGCCTCCGCCTTCAGGCCCTCTGCCTTCAGGCGCTCTGTTTTCAGGCGCTCTGTTTTCAGGGCCTCTGCATTCAGGCCCTCTGTGTTCAGGCCCGAGGTCGTCTGTTCCTCTGCCCTCCGGCCCGCGGTCATGTGCGCCGTGGCTCTTCGACCCCCGGTTCCCTGGCGGGCGGTTCCCCGGTCCGCGGTTCCCCGGCCCGCAGAATCCTCTTCCGGAGAGCCGGGCTCGCGCGTGTCCTCGCCGGGCTCCGGCAGTTTCACGGTCGCGGCCGACAGGTCCTGCCGGCTCATGGTCCGCGTCGGGACGTACGCCTGCGCGGCGGCCGGGGTGCGGCCCTCCATCGCCTCCAGCAGCATGCGTTCGGCCTCGGCCGCTTCCGGACGGTCCGCCGGGTCCTTGCGCAGCAGCGCGACGATGACGGGCGCGAGGGCGCCGGCATGCTCGGCGGGCGGCGGCTCCTCGGTCACCACGGCCTGCATCACGCTCAGCGGTGACGTGCGGTGGAAGGGCGGCGTGCCCTCGACGGCGGTGTAGAGCGTGGCGCCCAGTGCCCAGAGGTCGGAGGCGGGGCCCGGGTCGCCGCCGCGTACCCGCTCGGGGGCCAGGTACTCGATGGAGCCGACCAGTTCCCCGGTTCGGGTGATGGAGGAGTCGCCCTCGATGGCGGCGATCCCGAAGTCGGTGAGCAGGACGCGGCCGTCGCGGGCGAGCAGGACATTGCCGGGCTTGACGTCCCGGTGCAGCACACCGGCGGCATGCGCGGCGCGCAGCGCGCCCAGGACGTGCAGCCCGATGCGGGCGGCCTCACGTGCCTCGATACGACGATTTTCGGCCGCCTTGGCGGCGTCGGCGAGCGAGGGCCCGTCGACGTACTGCATCACGATCCAGGGACGGTTGTCCTGTTCCAGTACGTCGTGGACGGTGACGACGCCGGGGTGCGTGATGCGGGCGGCGGCGCGTGCCTCCTTCTGCGTACGGGCGTGGAGTACGGCCCGGTCGGCCTCGGAGACGTACTTACCGGCCGTGAGTTCCTTGACGGCGACGGTGCGGTGCAGCACTTCGTCGTGGGCGCGCCAGACCTTGCCCATGCCGCCGCGGCCGATGGCCTCGATCAGCCGGTAGCGACCGGCGAGCACGGGTCCCGCGCCCATGCCTTGAGAGTGTTCCACTGTCCCCCGCTCGTTCCTTCGGATTCCAGGTTACGGAGGGTTGTGCCGTGGCCGAAACCTCGGGGTTGCCAAGGAGACCGCTCTGTGATGCGTAGTTGGGGTTTCAGACGCATTTGTGACGAACAGCGAGTGACGGTGTCTCAGCGGGTGGACTGATACACGCCGACCGCCTGTTGGTAGATCTCGGAGACCTTGTCACGCTGGGTTTCCGGACCGATGACCTGGACGACGTGATAGCGGTCGCCCACGATCAGGGCGAGGTTCCGGACGTACACCTCGCGGCCGTTGGCGTCCGACCAGGTGAACTGGCCCTCCGCCATGACCTGTCGGCCCACGTCTATCCGGCGCAGCCCGGTGGCGGTTGCCCAGCTGGAGTCGCGCCAGGGCTGGAGCTCCCGCTCCTTGGTGCGCTGGTACTCCAAGGGGTCGCTGCCACCCGCCTGGACGGTGTCCCGGCCCGGGACCACGATCAGGGTGAAGTCGCCGCCGGTGTAGCGGACCTGCCCCACGTCGTTGATGGGGCTGCGCTGCCAGCTCTTGTCGACACCGATACGGAAGCCCTCGGGGTCGTCGCGCACGGTGTATCCGGCTGCCAGGTCCGGCGCGTCGGGGATGACGGTGTTGGTGGACGGGGCGGGGCCGCTCGGAGTGGGCTGCTGCTGCGGGGACCCGGATGGCTGGGACTGCGGGGGCTGTTGCGGCCGCTGGGACGGCTGTGACGGTTGAGGGGACTGGCCCCGGCTCTGCGGTTCCGCCTTGGGCATGAACATCACGGCGTACGCGATGGCGGCGGCGAGCGCGAGCAGTATGGCGAGCAGCAGCGTACGTCCGAGGGCTCGCGGGGCACGAGGGGCGCGCGGGGTGTGCGGAGTGCGCGGGGTGTGTGAGGCCCGAGGGGCGCCGTCGTTGCCCCTCGCGGGCCGGGTCTTCTTGCTGTGCCGGTGACGGCCGTGGGTGGTGCCCGGCGCGCGAGGGCGGCGCCTGCGGACCAGTTCGCCCCGGCGGCGTACGACCGGCAGGCGGGTGGCGTCGACGGACGGCATGGGGACGACCCCGGTGCCCGCGTCGGGCTCCGGCGCCGACCGGACGAGCGAACGCAGCCACCCGCGCAGCTCCTCGAAGTCCGGGCGCTCGGTCGGGTCCTGGCGCAGCAGCGACTCGACGACCGGGCGCAGCGGACCGCACTCCTCGGCGAACGCGGGCGGCTCAGCGCACACCATCTGGACCAGCTCGGCGGCGTTCTCCTCGGGGTACGGGGCGTGGCCCTGGACCGCGCGGTAGAGCAGCGCGCCGAGCGCCCACAGGTCGGTGGCGGGGCCGATGGGCGGGGCCAGCTGCCAGGTCTCGTGGACCGGCCCGGCCTGTTCGGGCGCCCACCGCTCCGTCACGGCTCCGACGACGGCGATCCGGGCCTGGCGGGCGCGTTCGGCGGCGAGGGGCGTGGCGGGGCCCCGGTACCGCGGGGCGGCGGCCTGCGCGTCCGCGACGACGTCGTCCCAGCGGCCCGGTCCGGCCGGCTGTTCCGCCGGTGACGGGCCGGGAGCGCGGGCCTGGCGCTGGGCGTCGGCGCGCAGCGCGTCCCTGGTGCCGTACGGGGAGACGCCCCCGCCGGCCGGAATGGAGCCGGGGCCGGAGCCCGGGCCGTCACTCCAGGTTCCCGCCAGCAGGACGCGCCGCGGGGCTCCGCCGTCGCCGTCGCCCTCGCCGGTGTCGTCGTCATCGTCGTCAAGGTCGGCGGCCTGCGACCACCACTGCGGCTCGTAGTCGTCCGGTGTGCCGCCTGCCGGGGCCGCGGGGCCCTTCGGCGGGGGCGGCAGGGAGAGGGCGGCGCCCGCCTCGTCCGCACGGGCGGCGGCCCGTGCTCCGGCCCGGTAGGCGGCGATGGCCCCGGCCCGGGTGGCGCGCTCGTCCGGCGCGGGCGGCTGCGGGAGGGTGGGCTCCGGGAGCAGGGGCGGCTCCGGGAGCGTGGGCGTGGCCAGTTCGTACCCGGGCGCGAGCGCGGGCAGGGGCGCGGGGGCGGGATCCGGAGGACCCGGTGCGTGCGGGAAGTCGTCGTCGGCGTCCGGATCCGGGACCGGGGCGTACCCGCACAGCGCCTCTTCCGCGGCGCCCGCCGCGAGCCCCGTCAGGACGACCCGTCCGTCGTCGCAGACCAGCACCGTACGGGCCGTGATGTTCCGGTGGACCCAGCCGTGCGCGTGGAGCGCGCGCAGCGCGGTGAGCACGTCCGAGCCGATCTCGGCCGCCCGGTACGGGCTCAGTGGCTTCTCCGCGAGCAGCGCCGCCAGCGGTCTGGCCGCCACCAGTTCACTCACTATCCACAGCGACCCGGCCTCGGCGAAGACGTCGAAAACCTGGTCGAGCCGAGGGTGGTCCGGGATCTGCGCCGCCGCCTGCGCGGCTTCGATGGCCCGGCGTACTGCCGGGTCACCGGAGCGCCGGACGGCCCGGCCGGTCGCCGCTCTGCGCGGCGGCACGCGCGACCCGGCCGAGCCGGTGGACCCGCCCGGCCGCTCCGGTTCCACGACCTCGGCGTCGACGACCTCCGGCAACGGAAGCTGCCGGACCAGCACTTCCTGACCGCTGTACGTGTCGAAGGCGCGCGTCTCGACGAGTTCGTACTCGTCCGACGGCGGCAAGGGCAGGCGGTAGCGGTCGGCGAGCACCCTCCCCGCGTAGTCGTCCACGACGCCGCCTCCCCACAAGCGCGCTGTCCCCCGGCTTCACAGACCGTACGAGACCGTCAATTCTGGTCGTCGCACGTGCAGTTACCCGCTCATTCCGGCTGCGTACGGTCCACGAGCTCTCACGATACGTGGCCCTGGTCAGTCCTTGGGGCTGAACGTCGCGAACGCCGTGTCCCGCAGCGTCTTGCACTCCGCGCCGTCCCACTCCGCGGCCTTGCAGGTGATCATGATGGCGTAACCGTGCGTGGCGTCGACCTTGAAGCCCCGGTTGAGCACCCGTACCCGCTCCCCGTTCTGCTCGCGCTCGAACCGCCAGTCGGCGACCGTCGGATAACCCTTGTAGTCCACCTCGTCGATGCCATGATGCCGGTAGCCACTGACACTGGCCTTGAGACCGAGCCAGGCGGCCGTCCAGGCGGCCACGGCATCGTCCTTGGGGCTGTTCGTGAAGTCCACCTGGACGCGCGGGAACCCACCGCTCCGGCTGTATATCCCGCCCGAGTTCTGTCCCGCTATGGCAGTCCTGCGGAAGTCCGACGGCATGGCCATGGAGAAGTGGAACCGGTCGTCGCTGACCATGGTGTACCCGGCCGGCAGTGCCGCCCCGCCGGTGCCCGTCCCCGGCCCGCCGGACGGCTTCACGCCACCATTGCCGCCATTGCCGCCGCCCGTACCGGGCTGCTCGCCTTCCTGCTCCTTGCCCGGCTCGCCGGCAGGCTGGTCGTCGTTACCGCCGGTGGCGCCCTGCGCGACCGCCGAACCGGCCGATGCCGTCCGGTCGGAGCCGGGCGTGCCCTGGCCCTTGGCGCCCGGCTCGTCGTCACCGCCCAGAGCGAAGGCGAGCACGGCGGCGATCACCGCGAGGACGACGACGACCGCGATGATCACAAGCGTACGGCGCGGCACCACATCGGTGAGCGGTGCCCGCCCGGGAGTCACCGGCGCGGAACGCTCGGCGGTCTGCGATCCGGACGCCGGCTCCGCCTTGGCGAACGCCGCCGCGTTGCGCACGGAACGCAGCGCGCCGCGCATCCGCTCCGCCGCCGGGTCGTCCGCCTCCCTGGGCTTGGCGGCGGCGTCCTCGCCGGGCAGCGGCAACAGGGGCACGATGCGCGTGACCTCCGGCGACGGCTCGGGCACCGAGGCCATGGGCGCCGCGGGGGCGTGGATCACGTCGTTGAGCAGCACGCGGGCGCCCGCGTCGTCGAGGCGCTTGGCCGGGTCCTTGTGGAGGAGTCCGTAGATGACCTCCTCCAGCGGGCCCGCGTTCTTCGGCGGGTCGAGCTGCTCGGTCATCACGGCGGTGAGCGTCGCGATGGCGGAACCCTTGTCGTACGGCGGGCAGCCCTCCACGCACGCGTAGAGCAGGCCACCCAGCGACCACATGTCCGCCGCCGGGCCCGGCTTGTGGCCGCGGGCCCGCTCGGGCGAAATGTACGACGGGGCGCCGACGAGCATGCCGGTCGAGGTGATGGACGGGTCTCCCTCGACCTGGGCGATACCGAAGTCGGTGAGGACGACCCGGCCGTCGTCCGCGATGAGGACGTTCGACGGCTTCACATCGCGGTGCAGGATGCCCTCGCGGTGCGCGGAACGCAGGACGTCGAGGATGGCGAGCCCCACCTCGGCCGCGCGCCTGGGCGTGAGGACACCGTCCTCGCGGATGGCGTCGGCGAGCGACTTGCCCTCGATCAGCTCCATGACGATCCAGGGGCGGTCGTCCTCGTCGACGACGTCGTAGACGGTCACGGCGCCGTTGTTGCGGATCCGGGCGATCGCCTTGGCCTCGCGGAGGGTGCGCGTGATGAGGCGGCGCTTCTCGTCCTCGTCGATGCTGTTGGGGAAGCGGAGTTCCTTGACGGCCACGGTGCGGCCGAGCGTCTCGTCGACGGCCCGCCAGACGGTGCCCATGCCGCCGCGTCCCAGGACGCCCCCGAGCCGGTAGCGGCCCGCGAGCAGCCGCCCTTCCTTGGTCGGACGCCCCGTTGACGCCGTGTCGGCCCGGCCACCGCCGCGCCCACCGGACGCCGTCGGCTTCGCCCCGGTCTCCGCGGACGCCGTGCCCTTGCCGCCCCTCGGTTCCTTGGCTCCCTTGGACGGCTCCTTGGACTCCTTGGGCGCCTCGGAGGCCTTGGGCTCCGGGGAGTCCTTCGGTTCCGGGGAGTCCTTCGGTTCCGTGGAGTCCTTCGGCTTCTTCACGTCCTCAGCCGTACCCGAGCGCGCCGCGGGGACCGAACGGCCACCAGTGCTCGCGGGCGTGGGCGAGGGCGAGGGCAACGGCGCCTTGCCCGGCACCTCGTCGCCCGCGCTCCGCGCGCCCTGCGGATCCGCGTCCCGCTCGCTGCCCGCGTCCTTGCCCGAACGGTCACCGGACTTCGCGGCATCAGCACCCTTGTCCGACCGGGGTGCGGGGACGGAGGTGTCCGCACCCGCTCCCGGGCGGTCCGCGTCCCGCTCACCGCCCGCGCCCTTGCCCGAGGGGTCGCCGGACCCGTCGGCCGCTGCCTCGGGCCGGCCGGCGCCCAGCTTCATGGTCGCGTCCTTGACCGGCTCGGTACCCGACGTGGCCGGTGCGTCCCCGGCCGACTCGGCGGCCGGCTTGGTGTCCGGCCCGTCCGGTCCGACACCCGGCTTCGCCGCGTCCCGCTGAGGTTCCCGAGCCGCGTTCCGCGACTGCTCCGCTCCCGACATGCGTCCCCTCTGCGATCCCTGATCCTCGCCCGCGCCTGCCGCTTCCGCGCGATGCGGTAACCCGCCCTGGAAGAGCGTCCATTGTCTCTCACTCCGGGACCGGCGAATCTCCCGGGTCCTCCGTCGGCCAGGATGGGCTCCGAAGGAGGGATCCCACGATGCCACTGCCCCGCGCCCGGCTCGCCGTTCCGCTGGTCACCGCCCTGCTCGGGCTGGGCGCCGGCCCGCTGTCGGGGGAACCCTCCCCCACCCCTCCCTCCGCCGTTCTACCCCGACTCGTCTCCGAGGGCCATGCCCCGGCCGCGGCGATGCTGTCCGCCTCGCCCACCGCGTCGCGGTTCCAGGCAGCCGGTCCCGGCATTCGCCGCGCCGACCGCTTCCGCGCGGGCAGCATCACCAAGACGTTCGTGGCGACGGTCGTTCTCCAACTGACCACCGAGGGCAGGCTGCACCTCGACGATCCGGTCGGGCGCCATCTGCCCGGCCTGCTGCCCCACGAGGCGGGCCGGCGGGTCACGCTGCGCGCCCTGCTCACCCACACCAGCGGTCTGCCGGACTACGCCGATGTCAGCAGCCGCCTGTCCCCCACGGCACGGACCACCGCCCGTGAGGCCGTCCGCCGCGCTCTGGCCCGCACGCCGGGGCCCGTCGGACGTTACGCGTACTCCAACACCAATTACGTCCTGCTCGGCCTCGTCATCGAACAGGTCACCGGCCGCACCTACGCGGCCGAGGCGAGTCGGCGCATCATCAGCCCTCTGCGCCTCGGCGGCACTTCCTTCCCCGGTGCCCGCACGGCTCTGCCCCCGCCGCACGGCCGGGCCTACGATGCCGCCGGCCGGGACGTCACCGCGCTCGACCCGCGCACCGCCGACGCGGCGGGCGAACTGATCAGCACCCTCGACGACCTGAACCGCTTCTACGCCGCCCTCCTCTCCGGCCGCCTGCTCCCCGCGCCCCAGCTCCGGCAGCTGCTGGACACCCGCCCGGCGAACGGCCCCTACGGCATGGGCATCTACCCGCACCGGCTTCCCTGCGGCACCACGGTGTGGGGTCACAACGGCCACATCAAAGGCAGCTACGTCCGCACCGCCACCACCGGCGACGGCCGACGCACCGTCACCTTCCGGGTCAATACGGACGCCGTGCCGGACAGCGCCCTCGACTCCCTGGAACCGGCCCTCCTGGCAGCCGAGTTCTGCCGCGCCGACGGGGCCACAGAAGGCGCACCCTAGAGCGGCACGATGTCCGGCGCGCCCAGCCGTGCCGCGTCCGCCGTCAGGTCGTCCGGTTGCCGCTGCGATTCGCGCTCCGCCTCCACCCGCTTCTCGTAGTGCTCCACCTCCCTCTCGATGTGCCCTTCGTCCCAGCCCAGCACCGGCGCCATCAGTTCCGCGCACTCGCGCGCGCTGCGGGTTCCCCGGTCGAAGGTCTCGATGGAGATGCGGGTCCGCCGGGTCAGCACGTCGTCCAGGTGCCGGGCGCCCTCGTGCGACGCCGCGTAGACGACTTCGGCCCGCAAGTAGTCGTCGGCACCGCCCAGCGGTTCACCGAGCTTCGGATCGGCGACGATCAGGTCCAGCAGCTCCTCCACCAGCGAGCCGTACCGGTTCAGCAGGTGCTCCACGCGTGCCACGTGAAGCCCCGTCCGGGCGGCGATCCGAGCACGCGCGTTCCACAGCGCCCGGTATCCCTCGGCGCCCAGCAGCGGCACGTCCTCCGTGACACAGGAGGCCACCCGCATGTCGAGGCCGTGCACCGCCTCGTCCACCGCGTCCTTGGCCATCACCCGGTACGTCGTGTACTTGCCGCCCGCCACGACGACCAGACCCGGCACCGGATGGGCCACGGTGTGCTCGCGGGACAGCTTGCTCGTCGCGTCGGACTCGCCGGCCAGCAGCGGCCGCAGGCCCGCGTACACACCCTGCACGTCGTCCCGGGCGAGCGGCACCGCCAGCACGCTGTTCACATGCTCCAGCAGGTAGTCGATGTCGGCGCTGGACGCCGCCGGGTGGGCCTTGTCCAGGTCCCAGTCGGTGTCGGTGGTCCCCACGATCCAGTGGCGGCCCCACGGGATGACGAACAGCACCGACTTCTCGGTGCGGAGGATCAGGCCGCTGTTCGAGTGAATCCGGTCCTTGGGCACGACCAGGTGGATGCCCTTCGACGCCCGTACGTGGAACTGCCCCCTCTCCCCGATCAGGGCCTGCGTGTCGTCCGTCCACACCCCGGTCGCGTTGACGACCTGCTTGGCGCGGACCTCGTACTCGCCGCCCGCCTCCACGTCCTGGACCCGGGCGCCGACCACGCGTTCGCCCTCGCGCAGGAAGCCGATGACCCGTGCCCGGCTGGCGACGTGCGCGCCGTAACTCGCCGCCGTCCGCACGAGCGTCGCCACGAAGCGGGCGTCGTCCATCTGCGCGTCGTAGTACTGCAACGCCCCGACCAGGGCGTCCCTCTTCAGCGCGGGCGCCACCCGCAGCGCCTGCCGCCGTGAGAGGTGCCGGTGTACGGGCAGCCCGCGTCCGTGCCCCGACGAGACGGACATCGCGTCGTACAGCGCGACGCCCGACCCGGCGTAGAGCCGCTCCCAGCCCTTGTGCTGGAGCGGGTAGAGGAACGGCACCGGTTTCACCAGGTGCGGAGCCAGCCGCTCCAGCAGCAGCCCGCGCTCCTTCAGCGCTTCCCGCACGAGCGCGAAGTCCAGCATCTCGAGATAGCGCAGCCCGCCGTGGATCAGCTTGCTCGACCGGCTGGAGGTGCCCGACGCCCAGTCGCGCGCCTCCACCAGCCCGGTCGCCAGTCCGCGTGTCGCCGCGTCGAGAGCCGTACCGGCGCCCACCACCCCGGCGCCCACGACCAGCACGTCCAGTTCACGATCGGCCATGGCCGCCAGCGCCTCGGCGCGCTCGGCGGGTCCCAGTGTCGCTGTCCTCACCGCTGCCTCCCGTCGCCCCCGTGTGGTCCCCGTATGGTTCCCCGTGTGGTCGGGCTCACAGACTCGATTCTGTCCCGGCCCTCCGACTTCAGCCACCGCCTGTGGACAACACTCGGCCGAACCATGGCTCGCAATGCCACATAACGGTCATATTTACGCCTAGTCTGACATTGCACTGCGCTCGTTCTGTCCACAGGACTTGCGCGTCTCGTCCACTCCGGCTACTGGGAAGGACGGCATCACCCATGCCCGCAGACCTCGCCGTCATCGGCCTCGGCCACCTCGGACTGCCCCTCGCCCAAGCCGCCACAGCCGCCGGGATCGACACCATCGGCTACGACACCGACCCTCGCCCCGTGGCAGAGCTGGCGGCCGGCCGTCCCCCGGTCGACGGCTCGCTCACCGCCTCGGAAATCCGCCGGATGCTCTCGGGGGGCTTCCGGCCGACGACCAACCCCACCGAGCTGGGCCGGGTCCGTACCGCCGTCATCTGCACCCCCACCCCCCTCGGCGCCGACCGCACACCGGATCTGTCCGCCGTCGCCGAGGCGGCACGCGCGTTGGCCGCCCGGCTGCGCCCCAACACCACCGTCCTGCTCGAATCGCCCGTCCACCCCGGCACCACCGAGGACGTGCTGCGCCCGCTGCTCGAAGAAGGGTCGGGCCTCAGGGCCGGCCGCGACTTCCACCTCGCGTACTCCCCCGGCCGCCTCGACCCCGGCAACCGCGCCCACGACTTCGCCCACACCCCCAGGGTGATCGGCGGCCTCACCCCCGCCTGCACGGAATCGGCCGCCGCCTTCTACGGCCGTCTCACCGACAAGGTCGTACGGGCCCGCGGCACGCGCGAGGCCGAGACCGTCAAGGTGCTGGAAACCAACTTCCGCCACGTCAACATCGCCCTCGTCAACGAGATGGCGGTGCTCTGCCACGACCTCGGCGTCGACCTGTGGGACGTCATCCGGTGTGCCGAGACCAAGCCCTTCGGCTTCCAGGCCTTCCGCCCCGGCCCCGGCGTCGGCGGCCACGGCCTCCCCGTCGACACGATCGGCCCCCACCGCCCGCTGCGCCTGGTGGAGCTGGCGGGCCAGGTCAACGAACGCATGCCGCAGTACGTCATCCAGCGCTGCGCCACGCTTCTGAACGAGCACGGCAAGTCCGCGCGCGGCGCCCGTGTCCTGCTGCTCGGCGTCACCTACAAGCCGGACCTCGCCGACCAGGAGGGCTCCCCCGCGGCCGAGATCGGCCGCCGTCTGATGGACATGGGCGCCGTGGTCAGCTACCACGATCCGTACGTCGCCGACTGGCGCGTCCGCGACCTGCCCGTCCCCCGGGCGGATTCCCTGTACGAGGCGGCCGCCGCGGCCGACCTGACCGTGCTGCTCCAGCACCACCGTACGTACGACCTCCAGGGCCTGGCGGTGAAGGCCCAGCTCCTCCTGGACACCCGCGGAGTCACCCCGGCGGGCGCGGCACACCGCCTGTAACGGCCCCGGGCGGCACCGCGGAAAAGCCCGGGCCGATTGTCGGATCGGCCTGCTAGTCTCCGGCCCTCTGAACTCACAGGGATCTTATGCGTACACAAGTGCGCACAGACCTGTGAAAACCATCCCAGGGGGACCCCCAGCATGAGCCAGCCCACTCCGCCGCCCGGCAACCCGTTCGCCGGCGGCCCGGCCGCCCCGTACCCGCCCGCGCCCGCGCCGGCCCCCGCGCGGGACAAGGTCGGGCTCGGCCTGGTGGTCGCGCTGGTGGCCGCCCTCGTCGCCGCCGTCGCGTACGGCGCCATCGGCGGCGCGATCGAGCGCGAGATCGGATACGCCGCGGTCGGAGTCGGCTTCCTCGTCGGCTTCGCCGCCGCGAAGGTCGGTGGCCGCAACCCGGCGCTGCCCGTCGTCGCCGCGATCCTGTCGATCGGTGCCGTCTACCTCGGCCAGCTGGTCGCCATAGCGGTCATCTTCAGCAACGTCGTGGGCGGGTCCGCCCCCGAGATCCTCCTGGAGGACTTCGGCATGCTGATGGACGCGTGGAAGGAGACCGCGGACGCCATGTCGTACCTCTTCCTCGCCATCGGTGCGGTCACCGCCTTCGCCGGCGCGAAGAAGGCCAACGCCTAGGACGTGGCGTACGAGGTACGCGAAGGGGCCCGCACCGTCGTCCGGTGCGGGCCCCTTCGCGTACGTACGACAGCGGGTCAGCGCTTGTGCTGCGCGTCCGCGACGGTGACCTCGACGCGCTGGAACTCCTTGAGCTCGCTGTAGCCCGTCGTCGCCATCGCCCGGCGCAGCGCGCCGAAGAAGTTCATCGACCCGTCCGGCGAGTGCGACGGGCCGGCCAGGATCTCCTCGGTCGTACCGACCATGCCGAGGTCGACCAGCTTGCCGCGCGGCACGTCCTCGTGGACGGCCTCCATGCCCCAGTGGTGTCCCTTGCCGGGCGCGTCGGTCGCCCGCGCGAGCGGGGAGCCGATCATCACCGAGTCGGCGCCGCAGGCGATCGCCTTGGGCAGGTCACCGGACCAGCCCACGCCGCCGTCCGCGATGACGTGGACGTACCGGCCGCCGGACTCGTCCATGTAGTCCCGGCGCGCGGCCGCGACGTCCGCGACGGCGGTGGCCATGGGGACCTGGATGCCCAGCACGTTCCGGGTGGTGTGCGCGGCGCCGCCGCCGAAGCCGACGAGGACGCCCGCCGCGCCCGTACGCATCAGGTGCAGGGCGGCGGTGTAGGTGGCGCAGCCGCCCACGATGACCGGGACGTCCAGTTCGTAGATGAACTGCTTCAGGTTCAGCGGCTCGGCCGCGCCCGACACGTGCTCGGCGGAGACCGTCGTACCGCGGATGACGAAGATGTCCACACCGGCGTCGACGACGGCCTTGGAGAACTGGGCGGTGCGCTGCGGGGAGAGCGCGGCCGCGGTGACCACGCCCGAGTCGCGCACTTCCTTGATGCGCTGCCCGATCAGCTCCTCCTGGATCGGGGCGGCGTAGATCTCCTGCAGACGGCGGGTGGCGTTCGCCTCGTCCAGCCCGGCGATCTCGTCGAGCAGCGGCTGCGGGTCCTCGTACCGGGTCCACAGGCCTTCGAGGTTCAGGACGCCGAGGCCGCCCAGCTGGCCGATGCGGATCGCGGTCTGCGGCGAGACCACCGAGTCCATGGGAGCGGCCAGGAACGGCAGCTCGAAGCGGTAGGCGTCGATCTGCCAGGCGATCGAGACCTCCTTCGGGTCCCGGGTGCGCCGGCTCGGTACGACGGCGATGTCGTCGAACGCGTACGCCCTGCGGCCGCGCTTGCCGCGCCCGATCTCGATCTCAGTCACGATGTGTGGCCTTTCCCTCTACGTCTGCGCCTACCAGTATCCCCGACACACGCGTGGGGGGCGGTTCCGGCCGTATGCCGGGACCGCCCCCCACGCGCGCGTGGATCGCTTCCTGCTTACTTCCTGCTGTAGTTCGGCGCCTCGACCGTCATCTGGATGTCGTGCGGGTGGCTCTCCTTGAGGCCCGCGGACGTGATCCGGACGAACCGGCCGCGCTCCTGGAGCTCCGGAACGGTCCGGCCGCCGACGTAGAACATCGACTGGCGCAGGCCGCCGACCAGCTGGTGGACGACCGCGGAGAGCGGGCCGCGGAAGGGCACCTGGCCCTCGATGCCCTCGGGTACCAGCTTCTCGTCGGAGGCGACGCCCTCCTGGAAGTACCGGTCCTTGGAGAAGGACTCGCCACGGGACTGCATGGCGCCGAGCGACCCCATGCCGCGGTACGACTTGAACTGCTTGCCGTTGATGAACATCAGCTCGCCCGGCGACTCCTCGCAGCCCGCGAGCAGCGAGCCGAGCATCACCGTGTCGGCACCGGCGACCAGGGCCTTGGCGATGTCTCCGGAGTACTGCAGGCCACCGTCGCCGATGACCGGGACACCGGCCGCCTTGGCGGCGAGGGATGCCTCGTAGATGGCGGTGACCTGCGGGACGCCGATACCGGCGACCACGCGGGTGGTGCAGATGGAGCCGGGGCCGACACCGACCTTGATGCCGTCGACGCCGGCGTCGATCAGGGCCTGGGCACCGTCGCGGGTGGCGACGTTGCCGCCGATCACGTCCACCGAGCTGTTCGACTTGATCTTGGCGACCATCTCGCCGACCAGCCGGGAATGGCCGTGCGCGGTGTCGACGACGATGAAGTCCACGCCCGCCTCGATCAGTGCCTGGGCGCGCTCGAACGCGTCGCCCGCCACACCGACGGCGGCGCCGACGAGGAGCCGGCCTTCCTTGTCCTTCGCCGCGTTCGGGTACTTCTCCGCCTTGACGAAGTCCTTGACGGTGATGAGGCCCTTGAGGATGCCCGCGTCGTCGACGAGCGGCAGCTTCTCGATCTTGTGGCGGCGCAGCAGCTCCATGGCGTCGACGCCGGAGATGCCGACCTTGCCGGTGACCAGCGGCATCGGCGTCATGACGTCGCGCACCTGCTGGGTGCGGTCGGTCTCGAAGGCCATGTCGCGGTTGGTGACGATGCCGAGGAGCTTGCCCGCCTGGTCGGTGACGGGGACGCCGCTGATGCGGAACTTGCCGCAGATGGCGTCGGCCTCGGCGAGCGTGGCGTCCGGGTGGACGGTGATCGGGTCGGTCACCATGCCGGACTCGGAGCGCTTGACCAGGTCGACCTGGTTGGCCTGGTCGGCGATGGACAGGTTGCGGTGGAGCACACCGACGCCACCCTGCCGGGACATGGCGATCGCCATCCGGGCCTCGGTGACCTTGTCCATGGCGGCGGACAGCAGCGGGATGTTCACCCGCACGTTCTTGGAGATGTACGAGGAAGTGTCGATCTGGTCGGGCGCCATGTCGGACGCGCCGGGCAGCAGAAGCACGTCGTCGTAGGTCAGCCCGAGTGTCGCGAATTTCTCGGGCACTCCGTCGACGTTGGCAGTCATGACACCTTCCCCAAATGGCCTTGATCGGTGCGGATGTCCATGCTAACGGCCTGCGGCCGTGTCTCATTCCACGAGCAAGATCACCCGGAAGGTTTGGACGTTCACACGTACGGGCGCACCCGTACAGGCCAGCTCGCGCGGCTCACTGTTCGGCGAGTGCCCGCAGTCGGCTGAGCGCGCGGTGCTGCGCCACCCGTACCGCCCCGGGGGACATCCCCAGCATCTGGCCGGTCTCCTCGGCGGTCAGACCCACGGCGACCCGCAGCACCAGCAGCTCGCGCTGGTTCTCCGGCAGGTTGGCGAGCAGGCGCTTGGCCCACTCGGCGTCGTCGCTGAGCAGCGCCCGTTCCTCGGGGCCGAGGGAGTCGTCGGGCCGCTCGGGCATCTCGTCGGAGGGCACGGCGGTGGAACCGGGGTGCCGCATGGCGGCCCGCTGGAGATCGGCGACCTTGTGGCCGGCGATGGCGAAGACGAACGCCTCGAAGGGGCGTCCGGTGTCCTTGTAGCGCGGCAGCGCCATCAGCACCGCGACGCAGACTTCCTGGGCGAGGTCCTCGACGAAATGGCGCGCGTCACCGGGCAGGCGGTTCAACCGCGTGCGGCAGTAGCGCAGGGCCAGGGGGTGGACATGGGCCAGGAGGTCGTGCGTGGCCTGCTCGTCGCCGTCGACCGCACGGTGTACGAGTGCACCGATGGCCCCGTGGGCATGGGCCGCCTCGTCGTCGCGCATCGGTCCATGGTGCCTTGGCGGTCGTTCTTCCGCGGCACCGCGTCCACTGTTGTGCACCGAAGCGTTATGAGCAGGTGCGCCAGCGTTATGAGCAGGTGCGCCGGACGTCATCTCCTGCGCCCTCCCCTCCCGCTCGATCGACTCGTCCCCGAGGAACTCCACCCTTCAAGGATGCGGCATCGGGCCGGAAACAGATATCGGGCCTCCGCCGCCCCGTCCGCCGGGCGGCGGACGGGGATCGGTACGGTCACGCGCTAGCGCACCAGGCCCCAGCGGAAACCGAGCGCGACGGCGTGCGCCCGGTCCGATGCGCCCAGCTTCTTGAAAAGCCTTCTGGCGTGCGTCTTGACCGTGTCCTCGGAGAGGAAGAGCTCACGTCCGATCTCCGCGTTGGAGCGGCCGTGGCTCATGCCCTCCAGCACCTGGATCTCCCGCGCGGTGAGGGTGGGTGCGGCGCCCATCTCGGCCGAGCGCAGCCGGCGCGGGGCGAGCCGCCAGGTCGGGTCGGCGAGGGCCTGGGTGACCGTGGCCCGCAACTCGGCGCGCGAGGCGTCCTTGTGCAGGTATCCACGGGCACCGGCCGCGACGGCGAGCGCCACGCCGTCCAGGTCCTCGGCGACCGTGAGCATGATGATGCGGGCGCCGGGGTCCGCGGAGAGCAGCCGGCGGACGGTCTCCACGCCGCCCAAGCCGGGCATGCGTACGTCCATCAGAATCAGGTCCGAGCGGTCCGCGCCCCAGCGGCGGAGGACTTCCTCGCCGTTGGCCGCGGTCGTCACACGCTCGACGCCGGGTACCGTCGCGACGGCGCGGCGGAGCGCTTCTCGGGCAAGCGGGGAGTCGTCGCAGACGAGGACGGATGTCATGGCCGTCCTCCGCAGCTGATGCGCGTCACCTTGAGCCTCCAGGCTGGTTACGAATCGTCACCTGTGCGGTTGACGCCCCCGGACATCTGCCCGAGCGCTTGTTCTTTCAACCGCCTCCGCACTCTCAACGACGGTCACTCGAAAGAGTTACGGGTTCGCCCTCACCCTTCGGCACTCTACGTGAGGGAGTGCGTACGGAGCAGAGCGACGCAGGTCACCGTTCCTTCACCCAGAGCTATGCCCCATTTAGCGGCTTTTCCTTCACTTTGTCGGTGTCTGTGGCTAGATTCGCAATGAGTCATATTTACATCTACTAAGACAGTAGTTGTACGGTCGTGGCTGTATCAGCCCACTCACCCGCTCAGTACCGGAACCAAGGGGACATGCGCTATGGCAGATTTCTCCCGCCTTCCCGGACCCAACGCCGACCTGTGGGACTGGCAGCTGCTCGCGGCCTGCCGGGGGGTCGACAGTTCGCTCTTCTTCCACCCCGAGGGGGAGCGTGGCGCGGCGCGGAGTGCGCGCGAGAACTCGGCGAAAGAGGTCTGCATGCGGTGCCCGGTCCGCGCGGAGTGCGCGGCCCACGCACTGGCCGTGCGGGAGCCGTACGGCGTCTGGGGCGGCCTCACCGAGGACGAGCGCGAGGAACTCATGGGACGAGCCCGCAACCGTCTCGTCACGGCGTCGTCGGGGACTCCGGCCCGCGCCTGAAGGAACGTTTCTGCAACAACCGCTCGGCCAGGCCCCTCCAACGCGGCACCCCGGGGGCGGCCACCTCAGGCCGCCCCTTCGGTACGAATGAGGCCGCCCTTTCCGCACGGACGACGGCCGTCCCTGCGGTACGGATGTCCCCTGCGGCCTTACGCCAGGGCGGCGGCGCGCGTCAGCTCGTCGAGGGTGGCCGCGACCGCCGGGACCTTGGCGAGGTCAGGAAGGGTGAGGGCGACGATCTCCCGCTCGACGGCCGGTTCCACCGCGACCGTCCTGGCGCCTCGGGGGCGTACCGAGCGGATGGCCAGTTCGGGCAGGACCGCGACCCCGAGGCCCGCGCCGACCAGGCCGATCACCGCGGGGTAGTCGTCGGTCGCGAAGTCGATGCGCGGGGTGAAGCCGGCGCCCTCGCACACCTCCACGAGCTGGCGGCGGCAGCGCGGGCAGCCCGCGATCCACGACTCCTCGGCCAGTTCCCCGATGGACACGGCGTCGGCGTCCGCGAGACGGTGCCCCTCCGGGACCAGGCCCACCAGGCGGTCGGCGAGGAGCGGGCGTACGACGAGGTCGTCCCACTCCCCGACGGCCGGGCGGTAGCGGAAGGCGAGCGCCACGTCGCAGTCGCCGTCGCGGAGCATCTCCACCGACCGGGGCGGTTCGGCCTCGACCAGGGAGACCCGGGTGCCGGGGTGGGCGGCGCGGAGCGCGGCGAGAGCGGTCGGGACGAGGGTGGAGCTGCCGCTGGGGAAGGAGACCAGCCGGACGCGGCCGGCGCGCAACCCCGCGATGGCGGCGACCTCCTCCTCGGCGGCGGTGAGGCCGGCGAGGATGCCGGCGGCGTGGCGTACGAGCGCCTCGCCGGCCTGCGTCAGGCGCATTTCCCGGCCGGTACGGACCAGCAGCGGCGTGCCCGCGGACGATTCGAGCGCCTTCATCTGCTGGCTGACGGCGGGCTGGGTGCAGCCCAGTTCGCGCGCGGCCGCGGAGAAGGAGCCGGTGGTGGCGACGGCGCGGAGGACGCGCAGATGGCGGGCTTCGATCACCTCTTGACTATAAGCCTCGCTTGGATGGCCCGCGAAATATCGGCTGGCTGCTTTGAGGTAGCGCGGTTTAGCGTGGCGCCATGAGAGTTCTCACCGTCAACGTGGGGCGGCCCAAGGCCGTGGAGTACACCGACGCGCCGAGCGGCATGACCGGCATCGACAAACGTCCGGCCGACGGGCCCGTACGGGTGGCGGATCCGGGCCCGAAGGGCGAGGGGGCGAGCGGCGTGGCCGGGGACACGGTCTGCGACCTCCGCTTCCACGGCGGGACCCATCAGGCGGTGTACGCGTTCGCGCGCGAGGACCTGGACCACTGGCAGGGCGAGTTGGGGCACCCCATAGCCAACGGCGCGTTCGGGGAGAACCTCACCACCGCGGGGTTCGACGTCAACGCCGCGCTGATCGGCGAGCGTTGGCGGATCGGCGGCTCGGCGGTCCTGGAGGTGGCGTCCGGTCGGGTTCCCTGCCGTACGTTCGCGGGGTGGCTGGGCGAGAAGGGCTGGGTCAAGCGGTTCACCCGGCGCGCCGCGCCGGGCGCGTACCTCAGGGTCGTCGAGCCGGGGGAGGTCCGGGCGGGCGATGTGATCGAGGTCGTGCACCGGCCGGACCACGACGTGACGGTGGAGCTGGCCTTCCGGGCGTTCACCCTCCAGCGGGAGCTGCTGCCGCGCACGCTGGCGGCGGGCGGGGCGATGGACCCGGAGGTGCGCGAGGCGGCACTCAGGTACGTGGCCAAACACCTCTCTTAGCGGCTGGGCGGGGTGGTTCACGGGCGCGGATCCTGACACTCCGTATATGTACGGCGCTTCGTCCACAGCCCCGCGGGACCGAGGACACCGGTGTCCGCGCGGGGCACTAACGTGCCGCGTATGACGACTGCACTGATTACGGGCGCGACGGCGGGAATCGGGGCCGCCTTCGCGCGGCGGCTGGCGGCGGACGGCCGCGACGTGGTGCTGGTGGCCCGGGATGTGAAGCGGCTCCGGGAGCAGGCGACCGAGTTGCACGACCGGCACGGGATCGAGGCGGAGGTGCTGGCGGCCGACCTGGCCGAGGAGGACGGCATCGCGGCCGTGGAGGCCCGGCTGTCCGACCCCAAGCGGCCGGTGGACCTGCTGATCAACAATGCCGGGTTCGGCAACAAGGGCCGGTTCCTGGACGTGTCGATGGCCGACGAACTGAAGATGCTGAAGGTGCACTGCGAGGCGGTGCTGCGGCTGACGTCGGCCGCGTCGGCGTCGATGCGGGACCGGGGCCGGGGTGGCGTGGTGAACGTCGCGTCCGTGGCCGCGTTCGTCCCGCGCGGCACGTACGGGGCGTCCAAGGCGTGGGTCGTGCAGTTCACGCAGGGCGCGGCGCGCGACCTGGCGGGCAGCGGGGTGCGGCTGATGGCGCTGTGCCCGGGCTTCGTGCGTACGGAGTTCCACGAGCGGGCCGGGATGCGCACGGACAACATCCCCGGCTGGATGTGGCTGGACGCCGACAAGCTGGTGGCCGCGGCGCTGGCGGACCTGGCGCGGGGCAGGACGCTGTCGATTCCGGACCCGCGCTACAAGGCCTTGATGGGTGTGGTGAAGCTGGCGCCGCGCGGCCTGCTCGGAGGCGTGAGCTCCCGAGCGGGCCGCAAGTACGGGCCGCAGTAGTCCCCCCGGGCCACTGCGGCCCGCCGCAACGGCGTTCCGGAATCATGAAGGCGAGAGCGATCGAACGTCAACAGGTTCGGATCGAATGATCGAAATTCCCCGCGGTTCGATCATCCGGGCTTCCGGAGTGGAATAGGGTCTGACGACGGGCACCGCTCGACCGAGCCACCACACCTCGAGGGGGACTTCCGCCGTGCGCGAGAGTGCTGTTGAACGTCACGACCGACTGCTGGCCCTGGTGCGGGAGCGCGGCACGGCGCGGGTCTCGGACCTCGCCGCCCAGTTGGGCGTGTCCCCCGTGACCGCGCGCCGGGACGTCGAGGCGCTGGCCGGCAGGGGACTGCTGGACCGGGTGCACGGCCAGGTCTCGTGGCCCGGGGCGCAGGGCGGTGCCGAGCGGCGCCAGGGCGGCGAGGCGGCAGCCGCGGCGCCGGGCAGCGGTCCGGTGCTGGGCCTGCTCGCGCCCTCGGCGACGTACTACTTCGCCGAGGTGATCCGCGGTGCCCGCGAGGCGGCGGCCAGGGCCGGAGCGCGGCTGATCCTGCGGATCTCCGACTACCGCCCGGAGGACGACCGGGCCCGTACCGAGGGCTTGCTGGCCGCGGGGGCGGAGGGGCTGCTGGTGGCGCCGGGCTGGCGGGCGCCGGGCGACCCGGCCGAGCACAGCGACTGGATCGCCGAGCTGCCGGTGCCGGCCGTGCTCCTGGAGCGGCGTGCCGCGCCCGGTTCGGCGCTGGACGGGCTGGACCGGGTGTCCTCCGACCACCGGCACGGGGTCGTCCTGGCCGTGCGCCACCTGGTGGGGCTGGGCCACCGGGCGCCGCTGCTGGTGGCCCGCGCGGACAGCCCGACCGCACTGGCGGTGCGGTCCGGGTACACGGAGGCACTCGGCGCGCTGGGGCTGGGCGAGCCGGGCCCGGTGATCGACTCGGTGCCGTCCGAGCTGGACCCGGACGGGTTCGAGGAGGCCGTCCGGGCACTGCGCTCGGCGGTCGCGACGGGCGGGGCGACCGCGGCGCTGGTGCACAACGACGTGGACGCCATCCAGATCGTGCAGCGCCTCGCCGAGCTGGGCGTGCGCGTACCGGAGGACCTGGCGCTGATCGCGTACGACGACGAGGTGGCCGCCCTGGCCGACACCCCGCTGACGGCGGTCGCCCCGCCGAAGCGGCAGGTGGGCCGGCTGGCCACGGAGTTGCTGGTCGAACGGCTCGCCCAGGCCGCGGCCGGGGGCCGGGCCGACGAGGCCGGGGGGCCGGGCGGGGAGGATCCCCGGCGGCATGTGACGCTGCTGCCGCGGCTGCGGGTGCGGGCCTCCTGCGGAGCGGACCGCTCGAAACCAAACTGATCTTTTTTCGATCAATCAATCTTTCGCTCTTGACTTCGCTCATGGGTGGCTCAATCATCACGGCCACACCTTCCGTGTCGCCGTTCGTTCAGGAGCCCCGCCATGAGTCGCAGCAAGAGCAGCAGCCTGAGCCGCCGTTGGAGCAGAACGTCCCCCGCCATAGCCGCCACCGCCGCCGCTCTCGCCCTGCTCACCGGGTGCGGCGGCGGCAGCGGTGACGACCCGTCGGGCCCCGCCGCCGACGGCAAGCCGGTGACCATCACCTTCTGGGGCTGGGCCAAGGGCTCCAAGGAAGTCGTCGACGCGTTCAACGCCTCGCACAAGGACATCCAGGTCACGTTCGAGGAGATCCCCTCCGGCAACGCCGGTGGGTACGCCAAGATCTCCAACGCCGTGAAGGCGGGCAACGCCCCCGACCTCGTCTCCATCGAGTACCCGTCCCTCCCCGAGTTCGTCAGCCAGGGCGCGCTCCAGGACATCGGTGCCCACCTGCCCGACGACGTCAGGAGCGAGCTGCTGCCGCAGGCCCTCGAACTCACCACGCTCGGCGGCAAGAACTGGGCCGTCCCCTTCGACGCCGCGCCGCAGGCCTTCTACTACCGCAAGGACCTCTTCGCGAAGTACGGCGTCGGCGTCCCGAAGACCTGGGCCGAGTTCAAGGCGGCGGCCGAGAAGGTGAAGAAGGCCGACGCCAAGGCCCGTATCGCCACCTTCTTCCCCGACGACCCGACCAGCTTCGAAGCGATGGCCTGGCAGGCCGGCGCCCAGTGGTTCAAGGCCGAGGACGACACCTGGAAGGTCGACACCACCGACGCCGCCACCACCAAGGTCACCGCCTACTGGCAGGGCCTGCTCGACGCCGACCTGGTCCGCAACAACGCCTCCTTCAGCCCCGAGTGGACCGGCTCCCTGAAGAACGGCACCACCATCGGCTACCTCGGCGCCTCCTGGGGCGCGGGCGTCCTCAAGGGCACCCTGCCCGAGCAGAGCGGCAAGTGGGCCGTCGCCCCGATGCCCTCCTGGGACGGCAAGCCCGCCAGCGGCATGGTCGGCGGCTCCACCTTCGCCGTGACCAAGGACAGCAAGAAGGCGGAGGCGGCGGTCGAATTCGCCACCTGGATGGCCACCACCGAGGAGGGCATCAAGGCCCGGATAGCCTCCGGCACCTCCAGCGCCTTCCCCGCGGCCACCGCACTGCGCCCGGTCGCCAAGAAGGCCTTCGACGCCGGGTTCTTCGGCGGCCAGGACATCTACCGGCTCTTCGAGCAGGCCGGTGCCTCCATCAACCCGAACTGGGCCTGGGGCCCGACCACCGGTACCACCAACCTCGCCATCAAGGACCAGCTCGGCAAGGTGGCGAACGGCGGCACCACCCTCGCCGACGCCGTGAAGACCGGGCACGACGCCACCGTCGCCGAGCTGAAGAAGCGCGGGCTGAAGGTCGAGGGCTGACACCGATGAAGGCCCGCGCCGTCCTCGCCGCCACCCCCTCTGCCCGCCCCCGGACCGGTGCGCGTGCCCGCACCGGTGCCGCCGCCGTCCTCCTGACCCCCTTCTTCGTCCTGTTCACCGCGGTGATGGTGGTGCCGATCGGATACGCGGTCTGGCTCAGCCTGTTCACCGAGAAGCAGTCGGGGCTGGGGTTCGGCGGCACCGAGACCGTCTTCAGCGGCCTCGACAACTACCTGGCGGCGCTGGGCGACCGGGCCTTCCGCGAGGGCTTCGGCGTCCTGCTCGGCTACTGCCTGTTCTACATTCCGCTGCTGCTCGCCGGCGCCCTCGGCCTCGCTCTGCTGCTCGACTCGGCACTCGCCCGCGCCCGCCGCTTCTTCCAGCTGGCGCTGTTCCTGCCGCACGCCGTGCCCGGCATCATCGCCGCACTGATCTGGGTGTACCTCTACACGCCCCAGCTCAGCCCGGTCGTGAAGGCCATGGAGTCCGGCGGCATCGGCTTCGACTTCTTCTCACCCGAAGGCGCCCTCCCCTCCGTGGTCAACATCGCGCTGTGGGAATGGCTCGGCTACAACATGGTCATCTTCTACGCGGCCCTCCAGGCCATCGACCGCTCCGTCCTCGAAGCGGCGACGGTCGACGGGGCGGGCGCCTGGCGCACCGCGTTCAGCATCAAACTCCCGCTGATCCGCGCCTCCTTGGCGATGGTCGCGCTGTTCACCGTCATCGGCTCGCTCCAGCTGTTCACCGAGCCGCTGATCCTCAACAAGGGCACGGGCTCCGCCGTCACCTCCACCTGGACGCCCAACATGTACGCCTACTCCGCGGCCTTCGACCGCAACGACTACGGACTCGCGGCCGCCGCCTCCGTCCTCCTCGCGCTCACCGCCGCGCTCCTGTCCTTCGCCGTCACCCGCTTCACCGGCCGCCGGAAGCAGAACCGGAAGGAGAAGCACGCATGAGCGCGACCGTCACCACTCCGCCGCCCGCCCGCACCGCCCCCGCGGCCACCGGCGGCACCACAGCCACGCGCCGGCCGCCGAGCCGATGGCTGTCCAGGACCGCCGTCAACGGGGCCCTGCTGCTGTCCGCCGCCTACATGCTCTTCCCCCTCGTCTGGCTCGTCACCGCCGCCACCAAGGACGCGGGCGGGCTGCTGGCCGGGAACGCCTTCTCCTTCGAGGGCTTCGACCTCGCGGGCAACCTCACCCGGCTCGCCGAGTACGGCGACGGGGTGTACTTCCGCTGGTACCTCAACAGCCTCCTGTACGCGGGCGGCGGGGCGCTGGCCTGCTCGCTGATCTGCGTCGCCGCCGGATACGCCTTCGACAAGTACGACTTCCGGGGCAAGGAGAAGCTCTTCGGTGTCGTCCTGATGGGCGTGCTGGTCCCCACCACCGCGCTCGCCCTGCCCATGTACCTGCTCGCCAGCAAGACGGGCATCGTCAACACCTACTGGGCCGTGCTCATCCCCGTCCTGGTCAACCCGTTCGGCGTCTACCTCGCCCGCGTCTTCAGCGCCGGCTACATCCCGGGCGAGGCCCTGGAGGCCGCCCGTATCGACGGGGCCGGCGAGCTGCGCGCCTTCTGGTCGATCGGGCTGCGCATGATCATGCCGGGCTTCGTGACGGTCTTCCTCTTCCAGTTCACCGCCATCTGGAACAACTTCTTCCTCCCCCTGGTGATGCTCTCGGACCAGCGGCTCTTCCCCCTGAGCCTCGGCCTGTACGCATGGAACAGCAACGCCCACGCCGAGCCGGACTTCTACCCCCTCGTCGTCACCGGCTCCCTGCTGGCCGTCCTCCCCCTGGTCGTCGCCTTCGTCTCGCTCCAGCGCCACTGGAAGGCCGGTCTGACCGCCGGGAGCGTCAAGTGAGGCCGCCGCCCATGCCGCCGTTGAGGAGCCCACGGACCACCATGCACGACACCACTGACAACCGGCCCGCCGTCCTGCTGGCCATGGGCCCCGGCATCGCCGGGCGCCTGCTCACCGACGCCCACCGAGCCCGCCTGGCCGCCCTCGCGCGCACCGACCCGCACCTGGTCGCCCACGACCTGACCGCCCCCGTGCCCCACATCGCCTCCGCGCTCGCCGAGGCCGAGGTGCTGTTCACCTGCTGGGGCGCGACACCGCTCACGGCGGCCGTCCTGGACCGGGCCCCCCGCCTGCGTGCCGTCGTCCACGCCGCCGGGTCCGTCAAGCACCATGTCACCGACGCCTGCTGGGAGCGCGGCATCACGGTGACCTCGGCCGCCGCGGCCAACGCCCTGCCGGTCGCCGAGTACACGCTCGCCGCCATCCTGCTGGCCGGCAAGCGCGTCCTGCGCGCCGCTCGGCGGTACGCCGAGCTGCGCGCCGAGCACGACTGGCTGCGGGAGCTCGCCGACAGCGGCAACCACCGCCGTACGGTCGGCATCGTGGGCGCGTCCCGCGTCGGCCGCCGCGTGATCGAGCTGCTGCGCCCCTTCGACGTACAGGTGCTGCTCCACGACCCGTACGTCACCTCCGACGAGGCCGCGGCGCTCGGGGTCGTGCCGGCCGGGCTCGACGAGCTGTGCGCCCGCGCGGACATCGTCTCCGTGCACGCCCCGCAACTGCCGTCCACCCGCCACATGATCGGCGCCACGCAGCTCGCCCTCATGCCGGACGGGGCGACGCTCATCAACACCGCGCGCGGCTCCCTGATCGACGAGCCGGCCCTCCTGGAGCACCTGGTGTCCGGCCGCCTCAGCGCCGTACTCGACGTCACCGACCCCGAACTCCCGCCGCCCGACTCCCCGCTCTACACCCTCCCCAACGTGCTGCTCACCCCGCACCTCGCGGGCTCGCTCGGCAACGAGCTGCACCGCATGGCGGACCAGGCGCTGGACGAGCTGGAGCGGTACGCGAAGGGCGCGCCGTTCCAGGATCCGGTGCGGCCGTGGGAGCTCAGCCGCTCGGCGTGACGGCGCGGAAAACACCGAGGCCCGGTGCCCCCGCGACGGGGGCACCGGGCCTCGAAACGCTCAGCAGGCGTCAGTGGGAGTGGCCGTGACCATGGCCGTGGCCCGCGTCCGCCGGCTCCTCTTCCTTCTTCTCGACGACCAGGGTCTCGGTCGTGAGCAGCAGGGAGGCGATGGAGGCGGCGTTCTCCAGGGCCGAGCGGGTGACCTTGACCGGGTCGATGACGCCGGCCTTGATCAGGTCGCCGTACTCGCCCGTGGCGGCGTTGAAGCCCTGGCCCTTGTCGAGCTCGGAGACCTTCGAGGTGATGACGTAGCCCTCGAGGCCCGCGTTCTCGGCGATCCAGCGCAGCGGCTCGACGGCGGCGCGGCGAACGACCGCGACACCGGTGGCCTCGTCGCCCTCCTTGCCGAGGTTGCCCTCCAGCACCTTGACGGCGTGGACGAGCGCGGAGCCACCACCGGAGACGATGCCCTCCTCGACCGCGGCGCGGGTCGCGGAGATGGCGTCCTCCAGACGGTGCTTCTTCTCCTTCAGCTCCACCTCGGTGGCGGCGCCGACCTTGATCACGCACACGCCGCCGGCCAGCTTCGCGAGGCGCTCCTGGAGCTTCTCGCGGTCCCAGTCGGAGTCCGTGGTCTCGATCTCGGCCTTGATCTGCGCGACGCGGCCCTGCACGTCCTCGGACTTGCCGCCGCCGTCGACGATCGTGGTGTCGTCCTTGGTGACGGTGACGCGGCGGGCGGTGCCCAGCACGTCAAGACCGGCCTGGTCGAGCTTGAGGCCGACCTCCTCGGCGATGACCGTGGCGCCGGTGAGGGCGGCCATGTCGCCGAGCATCGCCTTGCGGCGGTCGCCGAAGCCGGGGGCCTTGACCGCGACGGCGTTGAACGTGCCGCGGATCTTGTTGACGACCAGGGTCGACAGGGCCTCGCCCTCGACGTCCTCGGCGATGATCAGCAGCGGCTTGGAGGAGCCGGCCTGGATGACCTTCTCCAGCAGCGGGAGCAGGTCGGTGATCGCGGAGATCTTGCCCTGGTGGATCAGGATGTACGGGTCGTCGAGGACGGCCTCCATACGCTCCTGGTCGGTGACCATGTACGGGGACAGGTAGCCCTTGTCGAAGGCCATGCCCTCGGTGAAGTCCAGCTCCAGGCCGAAGGTGTTGGACTCCTCGACGGTGATGACACCGTCCTTGCCGACCTTGTCCATCGCCTCGGCGATGAGCTCGCCCACCTGCTGGTCCTGCGCGGAGAGCGCGGCCACGGCGGCGATGTCGGCCTTGTCGTCGATCGGGCGGGCCGAGGCGAGCAGCTCGTCCGAGACGGCCTTGACCGCGGCGTCGATGCCCTTCTTCAGGGCGGCCGGGGAGGCGCCCGCGGCGACGTTGCGCAGACCCTCGCGGACCAGCGCCTGGGCCAGGACGGTGGCGGTGGTGGTGCCGTCACCCGCGATGTCGTTGGTCTTGGTCGCCACCTCCTTCACCAGCTGGGCGCCGAGGTTCTCGTACGGGTCCTCGATCTCGACCTCGCGGGCGATCGTGACACCGTCGTTGGTGATGGTCGGCGCGCCGAACTTCTTGTCGATGACGACGTTGCGGCCCTTGGGGCCGATCGTCACCTTGACCGTGTCGGCAAGCTTGTTGACGCCGCGCTCAAGGGCGCGACGGGCGTCCTCGTCGAACTTCAGGATCTTCGCCATGGGAGCGATTCAGCCCTCTCGAAAACTCTGGTTGACGAACCGCGCCCCTCGCCGCCCGGCAATGTGTCATCAGCGGGGGCCAGGGGCGCAGCTCAAAAGCAAATCTTGCTCAGGTGAATTACTTCTCGACGATCGCGAGCACGTCGCGAGCCGAGAGGACGAGGTACTCCTCGCCGCTGTACTTCACCTCGGTGCCGCCGTACTTGCTGTACAGCACGATGTCGCCGGTCTTGACGTCGAGCGGCAGGCGCTCGCCGTTCTCGAAGCGGCCCGGGCCAACGGCCAGGACGACGCCCTCCTGGGGCTTCTCCTTGGCGGTGTCCGGGATGACCAGGCCAGAGGCGGTGGTCTGCTCGGCGTCGAGCGGCTGGACCACGATGCGGTCCTCGAGCGGCTTGATGGCAACCTTGGAGCTGGTGGTCGTCACGATCCGACCTCCCCCTTCGGAGATCTCACGGGGTTAACTGTCTGAGGTGGCGACCAGGTGGATCCGTCGTCGCGGGTGCCGGACCTGCCCGTCGCTGTGTTGGCACTCTCCGGTGGGGAGTGCCAGACCTGAGACTATGACCGCGGTTAGCACTCGGTCAAGCGGAGTGCCAATTCACCGCCCGGTCGTGGCGTGATCGCGGCCGCAGGGCCGGCTCACACGTAGTCCTCCAGCCTGGCCACCGCGTACCCCTTGGCCGTGACGACGTCCATCACCTGCCTGATCATGTCCGGCATGGTGCCGTTCCAGTCCTCCCGGCCCCGGAAGTGCGTGAGGATGATGTCGCCGGGATGCAGGTCCCGGTCCCATTCGCGCCACTCCATGTGGTCGGGAAAGGCTTCGGCGGCCCACAGGGGGACGGCTTTCACGCCGCACGACCGCGCGGCGCGCAGGGTGTCGGCGTTGTAGTTGCCGTAGGGCGGGCGGAAGAGCGACGGCCGTGTGCCGTACCGCTTCTCGATGGTGTCCTGCTGCCCGCAGATCTCGCGCTTCTGCTCCGCGTACGAAAGGGCGGGCATGTAGCGGTGGTTGAGGGTGTGGTTGTGCAGGGCCACGCCCCGGTCCTGCATCCGCTTGAAGTAGGCGTAGTCCTCCTTGACCAGGTAGTCGCTGAGGAAGGCGCTGTAGGGGATGTCCAGTTCGTCCATCATCCGCAGCAGCTCGGGGTCCTTCTCCGCGCCGTCGTCGATCGTCAGGAAAACGATCCGTTCCTTGGTCGGCACGGTGGTGAAGACGGGCGGCAGGCTGGGGTCGCCGACTCCGAAGCCCTTGCGGAAGGTGATGTGCGGCTTGTCGGTGGCCGCCGGGGGCGGGGGCGCGGCCAGGGGGGTGGCCCTGAGGCCCCACTTCCTGGCGGCGAGGGTACGGGCGGCCTGTGCGCGCCTGACCTTCTCCACGTACGCGGTGAGGGCGGCGGCCGCGTCGGGGGGCTGCTGGGGCTGCTGACCGGCGGCGGGCTCGGCATTGCCGCCGCCCGCTCCGGAACCCGGACCCGCTCCCCCGGTGCCGGTTTCCGCGGCACAGGCGGATCCGAGCGCCGCGATCAGCAGTGCGGCGAGCAGGACCCGCGCACGCTTGCTTACCCTTTGACCTTTTTGTCGTACTAGCTGCATGGCGCCGCATCCTGTCAGCGCGCCGCCCGGACCACCGGCCGACACCGCCGCCTGACGCGCACCATCCCCCGCCTGGCCCACAATGGGCCGGGTGACCGATCTCGCCGCCTTCTCCGCGCTCCTCACCGACGAGGGCCAGACCCTGCTCACCGCCCTGCGCGACCACACCCCCTCCCAGGAGCTGGCGGTCGCCTCCCGGCTGCGCCGCGAGCACCCGGCCGATCTGGTCACGGCGGCGATCGCACAGGCCCGGCTGCGGCAGCGGGCAGTGGCGAAGTTCGGCGAGCAGGACGCGCACCGCATGTACTTCACGCCCGGCGGCGTCGAACAGTCCACCCGCAGAACGGTCGCCGAGCACCGCGCCGCCGCCTTCGCCCGCCTCGGCGTACGCAGCGTTGCGGACCTGTGCAGCGGAATCGGCGGCGACGCGATCGCCCTGGCCCGCGCGGGCATCCGGGTCCTCGCCGTCGACCGCGACCCGCTGACGGCCGAGGCCGCCCGCGCCAACGCCGCCGCACTGGGCCTGGCCGACCTGATCGAGGTGCGCTGCGCCGACGTCACGGAGGTCGACACCTCCCCGTACGACGCGGTCTTCGTCGACCCGGCACGGCGCGGCGGGCGGGGCGGCG
This sequence comes from Streptomyces sp. NPDC000229, assembly GCF_040300825.1. Lineage (NCBI taxonomy): Bacteria > Bacillati > Actinomycetota > Actinomycetes > Kitasatosporales > Streptomycetaceae > Streptomyces > Streptomyces sp. NPDC000229. Next base: position 98,029 of record NZ_JBEPEL010000002.1, on the reverse strand, counting down.
GGCGGATCTTCGACCCGGAGGCCTACTCCCCGCCCCTCTCCTGGGCCGTCGACGCGGCTCGCAAGGCCCCGCACGCGGCGCTGAAGATCGCCCCGGGCATCCCGCACGAAACGGTCCCACCGGAGGCCGAGGCCGAGTGGGTCTCCGACGGCGGCGACGTCAAGGAGGCGGTGCTGTGGTTCGGCACCCGCCCCGGCACGATCACCGCGACCCTCCTGCCCGGCCCGCACACCCTCACCGGCCGGGGCCTGCCGGACCCCCCGGCCCGCCCCGTCGGCCGCTTCCTTTACGAGCCGGACGGCGCCGTCATCCGCGCGCACCTGGTCGCGGAGGTCGCCGAGGACCTCGGCGGCGGCCTGCTCGACGAGACGATCGCGTACATCACAACCGACGAGCTGCGCCCCACCCCGTACGCCACCGCCTACGAGATCACCGACGAGCTGCCCTTCAACCTCAAGAAGCTCAAGGCCCTGCTGCGTGAACGGGAAGTGGGCACCCTGACGGTGAAGAAGCGCGGCTCGGCGGTCGAACCGGAGGAGCTGCGCCGCAGGCTCAAGCCGAAGGGTCCGCACGCCGCCACGGTCTTCCTCACCCGGGTCGCCGGGGCGCCGACCATGCTGATCGGGCAGCCGGTCTGAGGCGTCTCTCCGGGATCAGGCCGGGTCAGAGGGCGGCCAGCCGCAGCGCCAGGCGGCGGTGGCCGACCGCCTTGCCGCCGGCGATCAGGCCGTGGATCCACAGGATGATGCCCGCGCCCATGGCGTAGGCGACCTCCCCGTAGGTCGTGCTGCCGGGGCGGGCCAGCGCCGGGACGACGAACGAGAGCCACAGCCCGGCCGCGCACTGCGCGAACGCCAGCAGCAGCCACGCCAGGCTCATCCCCGGCGCCCGGAAGCGGGCGTCACGCACCGGGGCGGGGTCCAGCGCCGCCCACTCCAGCAGCCGGGCACGCAGCGTGCGGTCCCGGCGGAGGCCGAGCGTGACGACGACGACCAGCGGAACCATGACGGCCAGCCCCAGGCAGGCGGCGACGGCGCCGGCCATCGCCATCAGCGGGTCCACCAGGCCGTCGAGCGAGAGGATCCCGGCGCCGATGAAACCCCACCCGAACTGCAGGCCCAGCAGCGTCAGCAGAGAGAGCGTCAGCCGCTTCCCGCCCAGCATCCGCCGGTTCAGCTCGCCGATCGCCATGGTCCGGTCGGCGAGCAGCGCGTCGCGGTCCGGCCAGGTGCGGAGGTGAACGGGCGGCGGAGGCGGGGGCAGGAGGCTACGGCTGGGCATGGTCCGAGGCTAGCGCCCGTGATCGTCCCTGAAGCAGGGCCCTCTCGCGGGCGTTACGGGCCAGCGACGCCGCCCGCTCGAACTCCGCCCGGGCCTCGGCGACGCGCCCCAGCCGGGCCAGCAGGTCACCCCGTACGCTCGGGAGCAAGTGGTAGCCCGCCAGGGACGGTTCACCGGCGAGGGCGTCCACGATTCCGAGCCCCGCCGCCGGGCCCTCGGCCATCGAGACGGCCACCGCGCGGTTCAGCTCGACGACCGGCGAGGGGGCGAGCGCGGCGAGCCGCCCGTAGAGCGTCGCGATGGTCGCCCAGTCGGTCTCCTCGTACCGCGCCGCCCGCGCGTGGCAGGCCGCGATCGCCGCCTGGAGCGCGTACGGCCCCGTGCCGGCCTTCTCCAGTGCCGCGAAGCCCCGCCGGATCAGCAGCCGGTCCCAGCGCGCCCGGTTCTGGTCGGCCAGCAGCACCGGCTCCCCGTCGGGCCCGGTGCGCGCGGCCGTGCGGGAGGCCTGGAGCTCCAGCAGCGCGGCGAGCCCGTGCACCTCGGGCTCCTGGGGCATCAGTCCGGCCAGCACGCGCGCCAGCCGCAGCGCGTCCTCGCACAGGCCGGGGCGGAGCCAGTGGTCGCCGGCGGTCGCCGCGTACCCCTCGTTGAACACGAGGTAGATGACCTCCAGCACGGAGGCGAGCCGGGCCGCCCGGTCCTCCCCGTACGGCACCTCGAAGGGCACGCCCGCCCGGGCCAGGGACCGCTTCGCGCGGACGATCCGCTGGGCGACCGTCGGCTCCGGTACCAGGAAGGCGCGGGCGATCTCCTCCGTCGTCAGCCCGCCGAGCAGCCGCAGCGTGAGCGCCACGCGCGCGTCGGCGGAGAGCACCGGGTGGCAGGCGGTGAAGACCAGCCGCAGCAGGTCGTCGTCGATGTCGTCCGGGTCGTGGGCGGCGTCCGGCGCGTACGAGTCGTCCACGTCGCGTCCGACCTCGGCGAGCTTGCGCGCGTACGTCTCGCGGCGGCGTACGAGGTCGATGGCTCGGTTCCTGGCCGTGGCCATGAGCCAGGCGCCCGGCCTGTCCGGGACGCCCGACTCCGGCCACTGCTCCAGGGCGGCGACCAGAGCGTCCTGCGCCAGCTCCTCCGCGATGCCCACGTCACGGACGATCCGGGCGACGCCCGCGATGATCCGCGCCGATTCGATCCTGAACACCGTCTCCACGGCGTGCGGTGCGCTCACGCCTCCCCATGGTGCCGCATCGGCCGGTGCGGCACGCGGTGTCTCAGGCTTCGGCGATCTCCCGCACCTCGGCGGTGATGGTCCAGTGGTCCTCGTGGAGCGCGAGGAAGCGCTTGGTCCACTCGACCGCTTCGGCCTTGTCCTTGCACTGGCTGATCGAGTACCCGCCGATGACCTCCTTGGACTCGGTGAAGGGGCCGTCGGTGACCGACAGCTGCCCGCCCGACCAGGTCACTCGGGTGCCCTGGGAGGACGGCATGAGCCCGGCGGTCTCCAGCATGACCCCCGCCTTGGTGATCTCCTCCAGCAGCTTGCCCATCCGCTCCTGCAGCTCGGGGCTCGGGCCCTCGGCGGGGGCGTTCTTCTCGTCGATACGGATCATCGTCAGGTAGCGCGGCACGGCCGTCTCCTCGGGTGTGTGCGGCGGGCTGTTCCCCGCCTCTCACCCTTACGTCGAACGGGCGGGACCCGGATCGACACCCGGCGCGAAAAACTTCCGGGCCTTTTTCGCGGGACGCGTCTGCGCGCGGGCGCCCCGCAGCCGGGCCGCCGGACGGGGCTGACGCTGGATCTGCACGTACACGGCCCAGTGGGCGGTGAAGCGCCGCAGCGGGGCGAGATCCGAGCCGAGGCGAGCCTGGTCGGCGGCCTGGTCCACCTCCCGGGTGAACGCCGGCAGCGCGGCCGGGGCGATCTGCGCAACGGCCTGCCGCAGCGCGGTGACGGTCGGCGGGGGCGGCGGGATCAAGGGCTGCTCGGGCGGACCGGCGGTCATGCGTTCTCCCATGGCGGGGATTCTGAGCGATGACCCAGCCTGCCGAGCACGGATTCGAGAGGTGTCAGCCGAACGGGCGGCTCACGTCCCGTGCGACTCGAAACGCCAGCGGTGCACCGGGCGGGTGACCAGGGTGGGGGCGGGCTCCGGGAGTTCGGGGAGGTCCGCGTCGAGGGGGGCGTCCCACCAGGTGAGGACCAGCACCCGGTCGCCGGGGGCGGTGAACGTCTCGCGGCGGACCGGGGCGGTGGCCAGCTCCTGGGCGCGGGTCCACTCGAGGAGCTCCGCGCCGCGGCCGGCCGCCGCGCGGGCTTCCCACATCAGGGTGACCACGGTCATGAGTAGAGGTTGTCCTTGCTGATCTCGTGGACGTGGTCGTGATCGTGGTCGTGGTTCCCCGGCACGTGCGGGTCCGTCACCGGGAGGGACGAGTCCGCCGACAGCTCCAGGTCCGAGGCCGGGCGGTTGCGGGCCACCATCTCGGCGCCCAGGGCCGCGACCATGGCGCCGTTGTCGGTGCACAGCCCGGGGCGCGGCACGCGCAGCCGGATACCGGCGCGCTCGCACCGCTCCTCCGCCAGGGCCCGCAGCCGCGAGTTGGCGGCCACCCCGCCGCCGATCATCAGGTGGTCGACGCCCTGGTCCTTGCAGGCCCGCACCGCCTTGCGGGTCAGGACGTCGACGACCGCCTCCTGGAAGGACGCCGCCACGTCCCGTACCGGCACCTCCTCGCCCGCCGCCCGCTTGGCCTCGATCCAGCGGGCCACGGCCGTCTTCAGGCCCGAGAAGGAGAAGTCGTACGCGGGGTCCCGCGGCCCGCTCAGCCCGCGCGGGAACGCGATCGCGGACGGGTCGCCCTCCTTGGCCAGCCGGTCGATCACGGGCCCGCCCGGGAAACCCAGGTCCAGCACGCGGGCGATCTTGTCGAACGCCTCGCCCGCCGCGTCGTCGATCGTCGAGCCCATGGGGCGGACGTCGGAGGTGATGTCCGGGGCGAGCAGCAGCGACGAGTGGCCGCCGGACACCAGCAGCGCCATCGTCGGCTCGGGCAGCGGCCCGTGCTCCAGCTGGTCGACGCAGATGTGCGAGGCCAGGTGGTTCACCCCGTACAACGGCTTGTCGAGCGCGAACGCGTACGCCTTCGCCGCCGAGACGCCGACGAGGAGCGCGCCCGCGAGGCCGGGGCCGGCGGTGACGGCGATGCCGTCCAGGTCGCGGGCGGAGACACCGGCCTGCTTCAGGGCGCGTTCGATGGTCGGGACCATCGCCTCCAGGTGCGCGCGGGACGCGATCTCGGGCACGACTCCGCCGAACCGGGCATGCGTGTCCACACTCGACGCGACGGCGTCCGCGAGCAGGGTCGTACCGCGGACGATGCCGACACCGGTCTCGTCGCAGGAGGTCTCGATGCCGAGGACGAGGGGTTCGTCAGCCATTGCTTCCAGTTCCTTGTACGGTCAGGCGCATGACGAGCGCGTCGATGTTGCCCGGCTGGTAGTAGCCGCGGCGGAAACCGATCGGTTCGAAGCCGAAGCGCTCGTACAGCTTCTGGGCACGGGTGTTGTCCACCCGCACTTCGAGCAGGACCTCGTCGCACTCGAAGGCGGTGGCGTGCTGGAGAAGGTCGGTCAGCAGCCGGGCGCCGAGCCCGGTGCCCCACTGGTCACGGGCGACGGCGATCGTCTGTACGTCGCCGAGGCCGCCGGCCGCCGCGAGCCCGGCGTACCCCACCAGCCGGCCGCCCGCTTCGGCGACGACATAGCGGCGGGTTGCGTGCGGGCCGCGCGCGTGCGCCAGCTCGGACCAGAACATGCCCTCCGACCAGGCGTCGTCGGGGAACAGCTCCCGCTCCAGCTCCAGCACCGGCGCGATGTCCCACCAGCGCATCTCGCGCAGGACCGAGGTCACTTGGGGGTGACCACCTTGTAGTTCTTGGGCACCTGGGCGTCGGGGCGCCGCAGGTACAGCGGCCGCGGCTCCAGGAAGGCCTCGCCCGCCTTCAGCCGCTCGGCCGCCAGGGCCGCGAGCGCGGCGGCCGACTGGTGCTCGGGGTCGCGGGCGTCCGGGAACACGTCTCCGTACAGCCGCGCGCCGGCGCCGACGGCGGGAAGGCCGGCGACCTGCCCCGCGATGTCGGCGGGCCGGTCGACGGCCGGGTCGGTCGTACGCGTACGGCAGTTGTCGTAGCGCGCCCAGTAGACCTCCTTGCGGCGGGCGTCCGTCGCCACGACGAACGGCTCCTCCATCCCGGAGGCGTACGCGAGCCCGTCCAGCGTGCACAGTCCGTGCACCGGTACGCCGCCGAGCGCGGAGGCGAAGGTCGCGGCGGTCACCAGCCCGACCCTGAGCCCGGTGTACGGGCCGGGGCCGACACCGACGACGATGCCGGTCACGGCGTCGAGCTTCAGTCCGGCTTCGCGGAGCACCCGGTGGACGGCGGGCAGCAGCAGTTCTCCGTGGCGGCGCGCGTCGACCTGGCTCGACCGGGCGACGACGGAGTCCCCGTCGTGGAGGGCGACGGTGACGGCGGGTGTGGCGGTATCCATGGCGAGCAAGAGCACGCAAACAGCCTACGGCTCCGTGGCGGCGGGCACGGAGCCCCGGGTCGCGGGCGTGATCCTGCTACGGTCACACCGCATACGTACGTGGGAGAGGTGGGCAGCAACGTGGCAAGGAGCAGCTCGGGATTCGTGGCCGGGCTCACCGCGGCGGCTCTGGCCGCGGTCGCCTTCCTCGCCTACCAGGCGTCGGCCAGCGTCCCCGCCGACCTGTCGGCCGGGTCCCCTGCCCCGGCCGCCTCGCCGTCGGCCCCCGCGGCGGGCGCCCCGAAACAGCCCGCCGACCCCGCGCTGGCGCTGCCGAAGCAGTCGGGCTCGGGCGTGCGGGTGGTGTACTCGCTCGGCGAGCGGCGGGTGTGGCTGGTGGGTGAGAAGGACGTGGTCACGCGGACGTTCGCGGTCGTGCCGAGCACGGTGAGCCCGGCCCCGGGGACGTACGCGGTGACCTCCCGCTCGGGCACCGTGCCCGGCTCGGACGGCGTCCAGATCGAGCACGTCGTGCGGTTCACCAGCGTCGACGGCGTGACGATCGGCTTCAGCGCGGCCGTCGACGGCTCGCTTCCCAGCCCGGACCCGACGCGCCGGACGGGCGGCATCCGGATGAAGCGGGCGGACGGCAACGCGATGTGGACGTTCGCGACGATCAACTCGAAGATCGTCGTCGTCCCCTGACCGGCTGACCGGAGTGGTTGTGCGCCCCGCCCGGCCGGGCCACGGCGCGACGCGCGCGCATGGGGCGGCCTTGACGGCGCGCACGCCCGGGTGGTGCGCCGCCCGACGTACCCGCGCGGCGCGCGGCCTCAAACGCACGCCGACCCGCGGTCTCCTGTACGCCCACGCCGGCCCGCGGCCTCACGTACCCGCACGGCGCCCGGTCTCACGTACACGCACGGCGCCCGGTCTCACGCACCCGCACGCCGACCCGCGGCCTCACGTACCCGCAGGCCGGCCCGCCGTCTCACATACACCCACGCTCGCACGCGGCTTCACGTACACCCTGCGCGTACGCGTCGGCGCGGTCACGTGCTGCACGCGCTCGCGCGCGGCGCGCGGGTCTCGCTGTGTCGCGTCGGCGCGCGCCGACGCGCTCCCTACGCCGCCCGGCGCCGTTCGTCCGCCGTCCGGGGCTCGGCGGCGACGGTGACGTCCCGGGCGTCGTCCGCAGGGGCCGTGTCCTCGGGGTCGGCGTCGTCGGCCCTGGGCGGCGTGGAGACGGCGTTCGCCGCCGCGCACGACGCCAGCAGATCGCGCATCGGGACATCCTGCTTCGACGTCGGCATGGTCGCCTCCTCGGGCTGCGGGGCAGGCACAGTTAGGTAGACCTAACCAGGTCCTGGTACCCATGTGACCACGCCTCGGAGGTACGGCGCAACATTATGCCGACGTCTTGTCGGAAAGTACGGCGTGCGGTCGGCGTCCGGTCACCCCAGCGCCAGGTCCACGCCCGACCAGCGCGCCCCGTACCCGGTCAGCGTCACGACCCGCCGCTCGTCGTCCGTGGAGCCGACGACCCGGTGGATGACGACGTGCAGCCGGTCCTCCGTGAGGTCCTCCACCTTGCCCTCGCCCCACTCCACGACCACCACCGACTCGGGCAGCGAGACGTCCAGGTCGAGGTCCTCCATCTCGTCGAGCCCGCCGCCCAGGCGGTAGGCGTCGACGTGCACGAGGGCGGGGCCACCCACCAGGGACGGGTGGACACGGGCGATGACGAACGTCGGGGACGTCACCGCGCCGCGCACCCCCAGACCTTCGCCGATCCCGCGCGTGAGGGTCGTCTTGCCGGCGCCGAGCTCGCCGGTGAGCATGACGAGGTCGCCGGGGCGCAGCAGCTTGGCGAGCGTACGGCCCAGCTCCTGGGTCTGCTCGGGTGCGTGGAGGGTGAGACGGGCGGTGGCCGTGGCCCCCTCAGGGGCCGGGCTGTGCGGTGCTTCCATACGTGCCAACGTTAGTCGCTGCCGGTACGGCTCCGACCCGTACCAGCAGGTCCGCGAGCCGGTCGGTGACCGCCTCCGGGTGCTCCAGCATCACCAGGTGCCCGCCGTCCGGCACTATGACCAGCTCGGCGTCCGGCAGCAGGCCGGCGATCGCCTCCGTGTGGGAGCACGGTGTGACCAGGTCCTGGTCGCCGGCGAGCGCCAGCACCGGCACCTCGGCGAAGATGCTCAGCGCCTCCGCCTTGTCGTGCTCGGTGAACGCCGGGTAGAACTCGGCGACCACGTCGATGGGCGTGCCCTCGATCATCCTCTCGGCGAACCGGGAGACCGCCGGGTCCACGTCCTTCGACGAGAACGAGTAGCGCTTGATGAGCCCCGCGAACAGGTCCGCGGTGGCCCGCCGCCCCCGCTCCACCAGCTCCGCCTGTGAGCCCAGCGCCCGCAGCACCCCGGGGAGCACCCGGCGTACGGCGTTCACGCCCGCGACCGGCAGCCCGTAGTTGACCTCGCCCAGGTTGCCGCACGACGTACCGACGAAGGCGACGCCGACGACCCGTTCCCGGATGAGCTCCGGGTACTGCTCGGCCAGTGCCATCACCGTCATGCCGCCCATCGAGTGCCCCACCAGCACCAGGGGCCCCTCGGGGGCGGCGGCGTCGATGACCGCCTTCAGGTCGCGGCCGAGCTGGTCGATGGAGACCGGCACCCGGTCCGGGCCCTGCTGGGCGGCGCCCCGGCCGGAACGGCCGTGGCTGCGCTGGTCCCAGTGGACCGTGCGGACCAGGCCCCGCAGGGCGGCGCGCTGGAAGTGCCAGGAGTCCTGGTTGAGGCAGTACCCGTGGCTGAAGACGACGGTGACGGGGACGGGCGTCTTCCGCCCGAAGAGCCGGCGGCGGCGCGGCGCGCTGCTGTCCGCCTCCACCTCGTCGACCTCGTAGTACAGCTCGGTGCCGTCGTCGGCCTCGGCCCGGCCGGGAGTGCCGCGCAGCGCGCCGTACGGGCCGGCGGTGTCCAGCGCGAGGCGCGCCTTGCGGCGCATGCCGCGCCCGACGGTGAGCCGCTCGAGGGCGACACCGGCCGCCGCGCCCGCCGCGATCACTCCTATCGCGGCACCGGCGAAACCGGCGCGGCGCCAATTGCCGGCCGCGGCGGCGGAGGCGGCCGTCGCCGCTTCCACCGCCGCGTCCACCGAACTGGTCTCACTCACTACGGCTGCTCCTCAAGGCTCCCGCTACGCGTTCAGGTAGACGCGTGGTACCCGCGAACCGATGCGCGTCACGATCTCGTACGCGATCGTGTCCGCGGCGCGCGCCCAGTCCTCGGCGGTCGGCTCACCCTCATCGCCTGCCCCGAACAGCACCGCTTGTGCACCCGGCTCGACGGCGTCCCCCTGAAGGTCGACGACGAACTGGTCCATCGCGACCCGCCCGGCCACCGTCCGCACCTTGCCGCCGACCAGTACGGGGCCCCGGCCGGAGGCGTGGCGCGGGATGCCGTCGGCGTACCCGAGGGGGACGAGACCGAGGGTGGTGGCCGCCTCGGTGACGTAATGGTGCCCGTAGCTGACGCCGTGCCCGGCCGGCACGTCCTTGACGAGGGCGACGCTCCCCAGCAGCCGCATGACCGGACGCAGCCCGAAGTCGGCGGGGGCGCCGATCTCCGGACTCGGCGAGACGCCGTACATCGCGATCCCGGGCCGTACGAGGTCGAAGTGCGTCTCGGGAAGGGTGAGCGTGGCCGGGGAGTTCGCCATGTGGCGCACCTCGGGCTCGACGCCCGCCTTCTCGGCGTCCTCCAGCATCTCGCGGAACGTCTCCAGCTGGGCGCCGATGGAGGGGTGCCCCGGCTCGTCGGCACACGCGAAGTGCGACCAGACGCCGGTGACCTTCACGAGGCCCTCGGCCTGGGCGGTGAGGGCCTCGCCGACGAGGCGGGGCCAGTCGGCGGGCTGGCAGCCGTTGCGCCCGAGCCCGGTGTCGGCCTTGAGCTGCACACGCGCCGGCTGTGCGGTCCGGCGCGCCGCCTCGATGACCTCGTCCAGGGCCCACATCCCGCTCACGGACATGTCCAGCCCGGCCCGGATGCCCTCGTCCCAGGGGTCGCCGGGCGTCCACAGCCAGCACAGGACGGGCGCGTCGATCCCGGCCGCCCGCAGCGCGAGCGCCTCGTGCGGGGTGGCGGTGCCGAGCCAGGTGGCACCTGCCTCCAGCGCCGCGCGCGCACAGGGCACGGCCCCGTGCCCGTACGCGTCGGCCTTCACGACGCCCATGACCTGAACGTCCGTCCCCACGCGCCCCCGCAGGGCACGCACATTGGCGCGCAACGCCCCGAGGTCGATCTCGGCACGGGCGCGAAGGGTCTGCGGTGTCTCACTCATCGCGCCCAGTCTCTCAGGTGCGCGCCCCGGCCCGGCCGACCCCGGCTGTCGCCCCGATCACGCCCGCGCGTCCGCCACGTCCCGCCACGCCCCGGGCAGCGCCTCCGCCACGTCGTACGCGGCGACGGGGGCGTCCCGGGAGGCGCGGCGGGCCGCCAGGCCGTGGAGGTAGGCGGCGGCCGAGGCGGCGTCGCGGGGGGCGAGGCCCGCCGCCAGCAGCGAGCCCGCGAGGCCCGACAGGACGTCGCCGCTCCCGGCGGTGGCCAGCCAGGGCGTACCGGTGGGGTTGACGCGAACCGGACCGTCGGCGGAGGCCACCAGGGTCGTCGAGCCCTTGAGCAGCACCGTCGCGCCGTACCGGCCCGCCAGTTCCCGTACCGCCTCCAGGCGCCGGGACTCCACGTCCTCCCGGGCGGTTCCCAGGAGCGCCGCGGCCTCACCGGCGTGCGGGGTGAGCACCGTGGGCGCCGGGCGGGAGCGCACCGCCCTCGGGTCCAGGTTCCGCAGCCCGTCGGCGTCCACCAGCACCGGGACGTCCGAGCCGAGGACGTCGTCCACGCCCGGCGTGTCGCCCAGGCCCGGCCCGATCACCCACGCCTGCACGCGCCCCGCCTTGGCGGGCGGCCCCGCGTGCACCAGGGTCTCCGGGTGGCGCGCGAGCACCGCGTCGCCGGCCGGCCCGACGTACCGCACCGCCCCGGCGCCGCCCCGCAGCGCGCCCGACACCGCGAGGACGGCCGCGCCGGGGTAGCGCGCCGACCCGGCGACGACCCCGACGACGCCCCGCCGGTACTTGTCGCTCTCCCCCACCGGGACGGGCAGCAGCCGCGCCACGTCCTCGCGTTGCAGCGCCTCGGCGTCCGGCACCGGAGGCAGGGCGAGCCCGATGTCGACGAGCCGCAGGGCCCCCGCGTACTCCCGCGCCGGGTCGATCAACAGCCCCGGCTTGTACGTCCCGAACGTCACCGTGGCGTCCGCCCGTACCGCCTCCCCGTGCACCTCGCCGGTGTCGGCGTCCACGCCGCTCGGCAGGTCGACGGACACCAGCACGGCGCCGCAGTCGCGTGCGGCCCTGGCGACGGGCACCGCATCGGGCCGAAGCCCTCCGCGGCCGCCGATCCCGGTGATGCCGTCCACCACGAGGTCGGCCCGGTCCAGCGCGTCGTACGGGTCGTCGGTGACCCGGCCCCCGGCGCCCCGCAGCGCGTCCAGCCCGCCGGCGTGCGCCCGCGAGCCCAGCAGCACCGCCGACACGCCCGCGCCCCGGCGCGCCAGCCGGGCGCCCGCGTACAGCGCGTCGCCCCCGTTGTCGCCGCTGCCGACGAGCAGCACCACCCGGGCGCCGTACACCCGGCGAAGCAGCCCGGCGCACGCGGCGGCCAGCCCCGCAGCCGCCCGCTGCATCAGCGCGCCGTCCGGCAGCTTCGCCATCACCTCGGCCTCGGCGGCCCGTACGGTCTCCACACGGTAAGCGGTACGCATGGGCTCAACCCTCCGCGATCACCACGGCCGACGCCACCCCCGCGTCATGGCTGAGCGACACATGCCACTGCCGTACGCCCAGCTCGGCGGCGCGCGCGGCGACCGTGCCGCGCACCCGCAGCCGGGGCTGCCCGCTGTCCTCGACGTACACCTCGGCATCCGTCCACTGGAGCCCGGCCGGTGCGCCCAGCGCCTTCGCGATCGCCTCCTTGGCCGCGAACCGCGCCGCGAGCGAGGCGATCCCGCGCCGCTCCCCGCTCGGCAGCAGCAACTCCCGCTCCAGGAACAGCCGCTGCGCCATGTGCGGCGTACGCTCCATCGCCGCCGCGAACCGGTCGATCTCCGCCACGTCGATCCCCACCCCGATGATCATTCGACGGTGACCGACTTCGCCAGGTTGCGCGGCTGGTCCACCTCGTTGCCGCGGGCCGTGGCCAGCTCGCAGGCGAACACCTGCAACGGCACCGTCGACACCATCGGCTGGAGCAGCACCGGCGTCGCCGGGACGCGGATCAGGTGGTCCGCGTAGGGCGTGACCGCCTCGTCCCCCTCCTCCGCGATCACGATGGTGCGGGCGCCCCGCGCCCGGATCTCCTGGATGTTCGACACGATCTTGTCGTGGAGGACCGACCGGCCACGCGGGGAGGGGACCACGACCACGACCGGCAGGTCCTTCTCGATCAGAGCGATCGGCCCGTGCTTCAGCTCACCGGCGGCGAAGCCCTCCGCGTGCATGTACGCGAGCTCCTTGAGCTTCAACGCGCCCTCCAGGGCCACCGGATAGCCCACGTGCCGGCCCAGGAACAGCACCGTGTTCTTGTCCGCCAGCGACCGCGCCAGCTCCCGCACCGGCTCCATGGTCTCCAGCACCCGCTCGACGTCCTCGGCGATCCGCGCGAGGTCCCTGACGACCGCCCGGATCTCGTCGCCCCACTTCGTCCCCCGCACCTGCCCCAGGTACAGCGCCAGCAGGTACACCGCCACGAGCTGCGTCAGGAACGCCTTGGTGGACGCGACCGCCACCTCCGGGCCGGCGTGCGTGTAGAGCACGCCGTCCGACTCGCGCGGGATCGTCGAGCCGTTGGTGTTGCAGATGGCGAGCACGCGCGCGCCCTGCGCCCGGGCGTGCCGCAGCGCCATCAGGGTGTCCATGGTCTCGCCGGACTGCGAGATCGCGATCACCAGCGTCCGCTCGTCCAGGATCGGGTCACGGTAGCGGAACTCGCTGGCCAGCTCCACCTCGCACGGGATGCGCGTCCAGTGCTCGATGGCGTACTTGGCGATCAGCCCGGCGTGGAACGCCGTCCCGCACGCCACGACGACCACCTTGTGCGCCTCGCGCAGCACCGCGTCGGGGATCCGCAGCTCGTCCAGCGTCAGCGAACCGCCCTCGTCGATACGGCCCAGGAGGGTGTCGGCGACCGCCTTCGGCTGCTCGGCGATCTCCTTCAGCATGAAGTAGTCGTATCCCCCCTTCTCGGCAGCCGAGGTGTCCCAGTCGACGTGGTACGCGCGCACATCGGCGGGCGCGCCGTCGAAGTCGGTGACGGTCACCCCGTCCCGGCGCAGCTCCACCACCTGGTCCTGGCCGAGCTCGATCGCGGAGCGCGTGTGGGCGATGAACGCGGCCACGTCGGAGGCGAGGAACGCCTCGCCCTGGCCGACCCCCACCACCAGCGGCGAGTTGCGCCGGGCGCCGACGACCACGTCCGGCTGGTCGGCGTGCACGGCGACCAGGGTGAAGGCGCCCTCCAGCCGCCGGCACACCAGCCGCATCGCCTCCGCCAGGTCGCCGCACGACGAGAACGACTCGGCCAGCAGGTGCGAGACGACCTCGGTGTCCGTCTCGGACTCCAGGGTGTGCCCCCGGTCGGTCAGTTCGGCGCGCAGCGACGCGAAGTTCTCGATGATGCCGTTGTGGACGACGGCGACCCGCCCGGCGTTGTCGAGGTGCGGGTGCGCGTTGGCGTCGGTGGGCCCGCCGTGCGTGGCCCACCGGGTGTGCCCGATCCCCGCGTTGCCGGTCGGCAGCGGCCGGCTCTTGAGCTCCTTCTCCAGGTTGACGAGCTTGCCCGCCTTCTTCGCCGCGGCCATCGAGCCGTCGGCGAGCACCGCGACACCGGCCGAGTCGTAGCCCCGGTACTCGAGCCGCTTGAGGCCCGCGATCACCACATCAAGCGCCGACTGCCCGCCGACGTAACCCACGATTCCGCACATGCCGAGCAGCCTAAAGCCGCCCGCCCCCGCACGTCCTCCGACGCCACCCGCCCGGGCACCGGGCCGGGCCGCCCGGCCCACCCGCACCGGTGTCCGGCCCCCACCCGCGCCCCCGGGTCAGGCCTTCGCCCGGTAGGCGCGCATGGCCAGCGGGTAGAACACGACGGCTATGCCCGCCGCCCAGACCAGTGACCACAGCAGGGGCCGGCCCACCTCGCCGCCGAGCAGCAGGCCTCGGAACGCGTCCGACAGGTGCGTCACCGGATTGACGTTCACCCAGGCCTGGAGCCAGCCGGGCATCGTGTCGACCACGACGAACGCGCTGCTGGTGAAGGTGATCGGGAAGATCAGCGTGAAACCGAACGCCTGCACCTTCTCCGCGTCACCCGCCAGCATCCCGATGAGCACCGCGCACCAGGACACGGCCGCCGCGAAGGCGATCACCAGCAGGACGCCCGCCAGGAATCCCCCGAAGCCGCCGGTCACGCGGAAGCCCAGCGCCAGGCCGAGGCCGAGCATCAGCAGCACCGCCCACAGGTGCTTGGCCAGGTCGGCGGTGATCCGGCCGATCAGGGGCGCGGACCGGGCTATCGGCAGGCTCCGCAGCCGGTCGAACACCCCCTTGGTGAGGTCGGTGTTGAGGGCCATGGCCGTGTAGATCGTCATGAACAGCGTGTTCTGGACGATGATGCCCGGCAGCGCGTACTTCAGGTACGCGTCGGGCGACCCGGCCATCTGCCCGCCCATCACGTACGTGAAGAGGAACACGAACATGATCGGCGTGATGCTGTAGTCGACGAGCTCCAGTGGGTTGTGCTTGACGGCCACCAGGCTCCGCCACGCCATCGTGGCGGTCTGCCGGAGGCTCGCGCCGGCCCGCACCCGGCCGCTCGCGGTCAGGGGCGTGCCCATCGCCGTGGCGGTCATGCCGAACTCACCGCCTGCTCGATGTCGCTGTCGTCCGGTGCGGGCGCCGCCCCGTCGCCGGTACCGTCCTCCGCCCGGTGCCCGGTGAGCGCCAGGAAGACCTCGTCCAGCGACGAGCGGCGCAGGGTCAGCTCGCCCACCGCGATCCCCGCGCCGTCCAGCCGCCGCACGACGGCGGGCATCAGCTCCGGGTCGTTCACCGGGGCGGTGATCACGTCACCCTCGATCTGCGTCTGGTGCCCCGCCGCCTCGGCCACCAGCGCGTGGGCGCCCGCCAGGTCGTGCGCCCGCACCGGCCGCACCTGGAGGACCTGGCCGCCGACCTGGGACTTCAGCTCGTCGGGGGTGCCCTCGGCGATGACCCGGCCCTTGTCGATCACCACGATCTCGTCGGCGAGCATGTCCGCCTCGTTCAGATACTGGGTGGTCAGCAGGGCGGTGACGCCCTCGGCGACCAGGCCGCGCAGCATGTCCCACAGCTCGCCGCGGCTGCGCGGGTCCAGGCCGGTGGTCGGCTCGTCCAGGAACAGGATCCGCGGCCGGCCCACCAGGCTCGCCGCCAGGTCCAGCCTGCGCCGCATGCCGCCGGAGTACGTCTTCACCGCGCGCCCCGCCGCATCGGCCAGCCCGAAGCGGTCCAGCAGCTCCGCCGCCCTCGCCCTGGC
The DNA here is from genome assembly GCF_040300825.1 of Streptomyces sp. NPDC000229. Lineage (NCBI taxonomy): Bacteria > Bacillati > Actinomycetota > Actinomycetes > Kitasatosporales > Streptomycetaceae > Streptomyces > Streptomyces sp. NPDC000229. The sequence goes on along the minus strand of NZ_JBEPEL010000002.1, from coordinate 82,582 downwards.
CTCCCGCCGCGGCATCCCCAGCAGGCGTCCGATCAGCAGCAGGTTCTCCGTGCCCGTCAGGTTCTCGTCGACCGCCGCGTACTGCCCGGTGAGGCCCACGAGGGAACGCACCACCCCCGCCTCCCGCACCACGTCGTGCCCGGCGACCAGCGCCCGGCCGGCGTCGGGCTCCAGCAGGGTGGCGAAGATCCGGACGGCCGTGGTCTTCCCCGCCCCGTTCGGCCCCAGCAGCCCCAGCACCGTCCCGGTACGGGCGGCCAGGTCCACGCCGTCCAGCGCCTGGGTCTCCTTGAACCGTTTGGCCAGGCCTTCCGCCTGGATCGCGTACGTCATGGGACTGATCCCCTCGGCTCGAGGTCGTGCCGCGCGGACGCCGGAGCCCCGACGCCCACCTTCCCCACAACTGTGACGCACGCCACTGACATTCCAGCCGCCACGCGGGTGGGCCAGGGTGACCGAGCACACGGCCCACAACACCTCCGCAAGCACGACAATGGCCGTGTGATCACTTCGCCGCCACGCAGCGCCGCCGCCCACCGCCGTGCGGAGGCCACTCCGTACGTCGACCTCACCCGCGAGGAGTGGAGCGCACTGCGTGACAAGACGCCGCTGCCCCTCACCGCGGAGGAGGTCGAGCAGCTGCGCGGTCTCGGCGACGTCATCGACCTCGACGAGGTCCGCGACATCTACCTCCCGCTCTCCCGCCTCCTCAACCTGTACGTCGGCGCCACCGCCAATCTCCGCGGCGCCCTCAACACGTTCCTCGGCGAGAAGAGCGCCCAGCGCGGCACCCCGTTCGTCATAGGGGTCGCCGGCTCCGTCGCCGTCGGCAAGTCCACCGTCGCCCGGCTCCTCCAGGCGCTCCTCGCCCGCTGGCCCGAGCACCCGCGTGTGGAGCGGGTCACCACCGACGGGTTCCTCCTGCCCATGAAGGAGCTCCAGGAGCGCGGCCTGATGTCCAGGAAGGGCTTCCCCGAGTCGTACGACCGGCGCGCCCTGACCCGGTTCGTCGCCGACATCAAGGCGGGCAAGGACGAGGTCACCGCCCCCGTCTACTCCCACCTGATCTACGACATCGTCCCCGGCGAGCGCCTCACGGTCCGGCGCCCCGACATCCTGATCGTCGAGGGGCTGAACGTCCTGCAGCCCGCGCTGCCCGGCAAGGACGGCCGCACGCGCGTCGGCCTCGCCGACTACTTCGACTTCTCGGTGTACGTCGACGCGCGCCCCGAGGACATCGAGGCCTGGTACCTGAATCGTTTCCGCAAGCTGCGCGCGACCGCGTTCCAGAACCCGTCCTCGTACTTCCAGAAGTACACGCAGGTCAGCGAGGAGGAGGCGCTGGACTACGCCCGTACCATGTGGCGGACCATCAACAAGGTGAATCTGCTGGAGAACGTGGCGCCGACGCGCGGGCGTGCCACCCTCGTCGTACGCAAGGGCCCGGACCACAAGGTCCAGCGGCTCTCCCTCCGAAAGCTCTGACCTCTGACGACCACGACGACCCCGAAGGACCGCGGCCGTGCTGCACCTGCGCCTGATCGTCCCGGCCGACCGCACCGACGAGGTGGTCGGCACCATCGAGAAGACGGTCGGCACGACCCATCTCGCCGTCATCCCCGGCGCCGCCCGCGACCCGGCCGGCGACCTCGTGCTGTGCGACGTGGCCCGTGAGGCGGGCGACGAGCTGATCTCCGACCTGTGCGCCCTGGGGCTGGACAGGTCCGGTTCGATCGCGGTCGAGGACATCGGCCTGTCGCTGTCGAAGCACGCGGAGAGGGCGGAGAGGAACGCGCCCGGCGAGGGCGCCGACGCGGTGCTGTGGGAACAGCTCCAGGAAGCCACGCACGAGGAGTCGACGCTCAGCGTGACGTACGTGGCGTTCCTGACGCTGGCCACGATGATCGCGGCCTGCGGCGTGGTGCTGGACAACGCCATCCTGATCGTGGGCGCGATGGCGGTGGGCCCGGAGTTCGGCCCACTGGCCGGTATCTGTACGGCGCTGGTGCAGCGCCGGCCGCGCCTGGCCGTACGGTCGCTGGTCGCCCTGCTGGTGGGCTTCGCGGCCGCCATGGCGCTGACGGTGCTGTTCAGCCTGGCCATGGACGCGACGGGCCTGTTCACCGAGACCATGCTGCACGGCGACCGGCCCAACACCGCCTTCATCTGGGCACCGGACTGGTTCTCGTTCGTCGTCGGCCTCCTCGCGGGCGCAGCCGGAATGCTGTCGCTGACGTCGGCGAAGTCGGGCGCGCTGGTCGGGGTGGCCATCTCCGTCACCACCGTCCCGGCGGCGGCGAACGCCGCCGTGGCGCTGGGTTACGGCGACCTCGTCCAGACGAAGGGCTCGGTCGAGCAGCTGCTGCTGAACCTGGTGGCGATCATCGTCGCCGGCACGCTGACGCTGCTGACGCAGAAGTACTTCTGGGCGCGCCAGCGCCGCCGTGCGCAGCGGGCCTGACCGTACGTACGCGAAAGGGGCGCCCCACCGGCGAGGTGGGGCGCCCCTTCACATCAGTCACATCAGTGGTCAGCCCAGCGCGGACTTCACCACGTCGGCGAGCTCGCCGGCGACCGCGCGGGCCTGCTCGATGTCGGCGGCCTCGACCATGACGCGGACCAGCGGCTCGGTGCCCGAGGGGCGCAGCAGTACGCGGCCGGTGCTGCCCAGCCGGCGCTCGGCGTCCGCGACGGCGGTGCCCAGTTCGGCGGAGGTCTTCACCCGCGTCTTGTCGACGTCCTTGACGTTGATGAGCACCTGCGGCAGCCGCTCCATGACCCCGGCCAGCTCGGCCAGCGACCGCCCGGTCGCCGCGACGCGCGCGGCCAGCATCAGACCGGTCAGGGTGCCGTCGCCGGTGGTGGCGTGGTCGAGGACGATGACGTGCCCGGACTGCTCGCCGCCCAGGGCGTAGCCGTGCTCCTTCATCGACTCCAGGACGTAGCGGTCGCCGACCGCCGTCTGGACGAGCTGGAGGCCCTCGCGCTCCATGGCGAGCTTGAAGCCCAGGTTCGACATGACGGTGGCGACGACGGTGTCGCCGCGCAGGGTCCCGGCCTCGCGCATCGCCAGCGCGAGCACCGCCAGGATCTGGTCGCCGTCGACCTCGGCGCCCGTGTGGTCCACGGCCAGGCAGCGGTCGGCGTCGCCGTCGTGGGCGATGCCGAGGTCCGCGCCGTGCTCGACGACGGCGGCCTTCAGCATCTCCAGGTGGGTGGAGCCGCAGCCGTCGTTGATGTTGAGCCCGTCGGGGGTGGCGCCGATGGTGATGACCTCGGCCCCGGCCTGCTGGAAGGCGGCGGGCGACACGCCGGACGCGGCGCCGTGCGCCTCGTCGAGGACGATCTTGAGCCCGTCGAGCCGGTTCGGCAGGACGCTCAGCAGGTGGGCGACGTACTGGTCAAAGCCCTCGAGGTAGTCGGCGACACGGCCGACACCGGCGCCGGTCGGCCGGTCCCACGGCTCACCGGTGCGGTGCTGCTCGTACACCGCCTCGATGCGGTCCTCCAGCTCGTCGGCCAGCTTGTGGCCGCCGCGCGCGAAGAACTTGATGCCGTTGTCCGGCATGGCGTTGTGGCTGGCGGAGAGCATCACGCCCAGGTCGGCACCGAGCGCGCCCGTCAGGTACGCGACGGCCGGCGTCGGCAGCACGCCGACCCGCATGACGTCCACGCCCGCACTCGCGAGGCCCGCCACGACGGCGGCCTCCAGGAACTCTCCCGACGCACGCGGGTCACGCCCGACCACGGCGGTCGGCCGGTGTCCTTCAAAGGTCCCCGCTTCGGCGAGCACGTGCGCCGCCGCGACCGACAGGCCGAGCGCGAGCTCCGCCGTCAGATCCGCGTTGGCGACACCGCGCACACCGTCCGTGCCGAAGAGTCGTCCCACAGCTGTCCTCCGAGTTACTCCGAAAAAGCAAGGTGAAGCGTATAGACGTACGCCCCGGCAGCACGAAGGTGCCGCCGGGGCGTACGTTGAGCAGACCGAGCAGGCGTGATTAGCGCTTGCTGTACTGCGGGGCCTTACGGGCCTTCTTGAGACCGGCCTTCTTGCGCTCGACCGCACGGTCGTCGCGGCTCAGGAAGCCGGCCTTCTTCAGCGCGCCGCGGTTGTTGTCCACGTCCGCCTCGTTCAGCGCGCGGGCCACGCCGAGGCGCAGGGCGCCGGCCTGGCCGGAGACGCCGCCACCCGAGATGCGGGCGATGACGTCGTAGCGGTTGTCGAGCTCGAGCACCTTGAAGGGCTCGTTGACTTCCTGCTGGTGCACCTTGTTCGGGAAGTAGTCCTCGAGGGTGCGACCGTTGATCTTCCACTTGCCGGTGCCCGGGACGATCCGGACGCGGGCGATGGCGTTCTTGCGGCGGCCCAGGCCGGCGGCCGGCTGCGGCTCGCCGAAGCGGGACGCGAGGGACTCCGAGGTGTACTCGCCCTCGACGGGGACCTCGGACTCGAAGGTGGTGACCTCGGCGTAGGTCTCCTCGCCCTCGATGGGGTTCTCAACAGTGGTCTCGGCCACGATGCTCCTCAGATTCTTTTCGTCTTAGGGGGTGGCCGGACTTACTGCGCGACCTGGGTGATCTCGAACGGGACCGGCTGCTGAGCAGCGTGCGGGTGGTTCTCGCCCGCGTAGACCTTCAGCTTCGAGAGCATCTGACGGCCAAGGGTGTTCTTCGGGAGCATGCCCTTGACGGCCTTCTCAACGGCCTTCTCGGGGTTCTTCTCGAGCAGCTCGTCGTAGCGGACGGAACGCAGACCACCCGGGTAACCGGAGTGGCGGTACGCCATCTTCTGGGTCCGCTTGTTGCCGGACAGGTGCACCTTGTCGGCGTTGATGATGATGACGAAGTCACCAGCGTCAACGTGCGGCGCATAGATCGGCTTGTGCTTGCCCCGCAGAAGGGTGGCGGCGGTGGTCGCCAGACGGCCCAGGACGATGTCCTGCGCGTCGATGATGTGCCACTGGCGCGTCACATCGCCGGGCTTGGGGCTGTACGTACGCACGGTCGTAGCCTTCGCTTCTTCAGTGAGTGGGTCCTGACAAGGCCACCCGGACGATCACGACAGCCTAGACGGCACGTCGGGGACGCAACCCGAGTGCCAGTCGCTGGTCATCGGCCCGGTGGACCGGCGTAACGGCCTCTCACGTGAGAACGAGCAAGCCAATACGCATAACGAACCAGAAGAATACGCGCCGTCCCCCACCCGGGTCAAAACCGGCCCGTCCCGCACGGCGCGCGCACGGGGCCGGATCCGGCCAGGGGGCGCCCAGCGCCCGGGCGAGGGCCGCGGACATTTCCCGGTCGAACGCCCCGGTGATCTCGCCTCGCCCGGCCTCCGGCGGACGGCCGGCCGCCGTCCACCGGGGTCGGCCGCGCCGCGCGCGGTTATCGCGCGCGCTCCACCCGCCGCTCGTCCCACACCGGCTCCGGGGTCTCCCGGACCACGCCGTCCGAGCCGAAGACCAGGTACCGGTCGAAGGAGCGGGCGAACCAGCGGTCGTGCGTGACCGCCAGCACCGTGCCCTCGTACGCCTCCAGGCCCACCTGGAGGGCCTCGGCCGACTCCAGGTCCAGGTTGTCCGTCGGCTCGTCCAGCAGCAGCGCGGTGGTCCCCGCCAGCTCCAGCAGCAGGATCTGGAACCGCGCCTGCTGCCCGCCCGACAGCCGGTCGAACACCTGGTCGCCCTGCTGCTCCAGCTCGTACCGCCGCAGCACCGACATCGCCCCGCCCCGGTCCTTGGCGTGCTCGGTCCACAGGATGTCGACCAGCGTGCGGCCCATCAGCTCGGGGTGCGCATGGGTCTGGGCGAAGTGCCCGGGCACCACCCGCGCACCCAGCTTCCACGACCCGCTGTGCGCGACGTCCTCCCCCGCCAGCAGCCGCAGGAAGTGGGACTTGCCGGAGCCGTTCGAGCCGAGCACGGCCACCCGCTCCCCGTAGAAGACCTCCAGCGAGAAGGGCTTCATCAGGCCCGTGAGCTCCAGCTCCTGGCACGTCACGGCCCGCACGCCCGTGCGCCCGCCCCGCAGCCGCATCCGGATGTCCTGCTCCCGCGGCGGCTCCGGCGGCGGACCGGCCTCCTCGAACTTCCGCAGCCGCGTCTGAGCGGCCGCGTACCGCGACGCCATCTCATGGCTGACCGACGCCGCCTGCCGCAGGTTCACCACCAGCCGCTTCAGCTGGGCGTGCTTCTCCTCCCACCGGCGCTTCAGTTCCTCGAACCGGGCGAACCGCTCCCGCCGCGCCTCGTGGAACGTCCCGAAGCCGCCTCCGTGCACCCACACGTCCGACCCCGCCGGCCCGGGCTCCACGGCCACGATCTTCTCGGCGGCCCGCGCCAGCAGCTCCCGGTCGTGCGAGACGAACAGGACGGTCTTGCGGGTCTCGGCCAGCCGCTCCTCCAGCCAGCGCTTGCCGGGGACGTCCAGATAGTTGTCCGGCTCGTCGAGGAGCAGCACCTCCTCGGGGCCACGCAGCAGCGCCTCCAGCACCAGCCGCTTCTGCTCACCGCCGCTGAGCGTGCGCACCTCACGGAACTGGGCCTTGTCGTACGGCACGCCCAGCGCCGCCGTGGTGCACATGTCCCAGACGGTCTCGGCCTCGTACCCGCGCGCCTCCGCCCAGTCGCTCAGCGCCTGGGCGTACGCCATCTGCGCGGCCTCGTCGTCCACCGTCAGGATCCGGTGCTCGGCGGCGTCCACCGCGGCCGCGGCCTCCCGGATCCGCGCCGGGGCGACCGACACCAGCAGGTCCCGCACGCTCCGCCCGTCCCGTACCGACCCCACGAACTGCGGCATCACGCCCAGCCCGCCCGACACGGTCACCGTGCCGCCGTGCGGCTGGAGGTCCCCCGCGATCAGCCGCAGCAGCGTCGTCTTGCCGGCCCCGTTCGCGCCGACGAGCGCCACGACCGCGCCCTCGCCCACCCGGAACGACACGTCGCCGAGCAGCACCCGCCCGTCCGGCAGGCAGTACTCCAGATGCGCGACCTCTACATGTCCCATGGCCGCATTGTCTCCGGGGGCCGACCCCCGGCCCAACCGGTTTAGGATGCGCGGCATGAGCTTTGGGGGACCGCAGTGGCCGCAGCAGCCGCAAGACCCGTACCGGCCGGACCCGTACCAGGATCCGTACCAGCAGAACCAGCCGTACACGGCGCAGACGCCGGACTGGAGCGCGCTGGCGGAGGCCTCGGCCGCCCGTACGCGCCGTAAGCGCCTGCTGCTCGTCGGCGGCGCCGCGCTCGCCACCGCGCTCGTGGGCACCGTGATCGCGGCGGCCATCGTCTCCACCGGCAAGAAGGACGACGACGGCGCCAACCTCGCGGACACCACCAGCGGCGCCCCCGAGCTCCCCACCGACACCGCCAAGCCGCAACCGTCCTTCTCCTCGGTCGCTCCCCCGCCCCCGCCGAACCCGATGGACTTCATCTCCAGCGCCCAGAAGGACAAGGCCCCGCTCAGCGCGGAGTCCCTCTTCCCCGGCCAGAAGCTCACCGTGGGCGACCGCGTCTACAAGAAGGGCGCCACCGCCTCCACCACCACCTGTGCGGCAGCCGCGGAGGACGGCCTCGGCGGGGTCCTGGAGCGGAACGGCTGCGAGCGCGTGATCCGCGCCACGTACGAGAGGGACGGCGTCGCCATCACGGTCGGCGTCGCGCTCTTCGACACCAAGGCGGCCGCGCTCAAGGCCAAGGAGCAGGCGGTGGGCGGCGTCACCCCGCTCGCCGGCTCGGGCGTCAACGGCTTCTGCCAGGCCCAGACGGTGTGCCTGCGCCGCGCGAACTCGATCGGCCGGTACGCCTACTTCACGCAGGCGGGCTTCACCAGCGGCAAGAAGGTCACCAAGAGCGACGGCGCGGTCTTCAAGGCCAGCGACGACCTCGGGACGTTCGCCTTCAACCAGATCTACGCCCGCGGCCGCGCCCAGGCCTCAGCAGCAGCCACCGCTCCCGCGGGCGGCCAGTGACCGCTTGTTGCGGGCCTCCAGGTTCCTGGCGGCCAGCAGTTCGTCGGCCGGGTAACCGACCTCCTCCAGCGTGAGCCCGTGCGGCCGTACGACATGGACGGCCGAGTCGCGCACGCCCGCGGCCAGCACCTTCCCCGGCCAGTCCACCGGCCGGTGCCCGTCGCCGACGAACAGCAGCGCGCCGACCAGCGAGCGGACCATGTTGTGGCAGAAGGCGTCCGCCTTCACCGTGGCCTCCAGGACCCCGGACGGCAGCCGCTCCCAGCGCAGCTCCTGGAGCGTACGGATGGTCGTCGCCCCGTCCCGCTTCTTGCAGTACGCGGCGAAGTCGTGCTCGCCCACCAGGGGCTCGGCGGCCGCGTTCATGGCGTCGACGTCCAGCGGCCAGTCGTGCCACAGGATGTGCCCGCGCAGCAGCGGGTCGACCCCGCCCGGCCGGTCGGTCACCCGGTAGGCGTACCGCCGCCAGATCGCCGAGAACCGCGCGTTGAACCCGCTCGGCGCCTCCTCGACCTTCCAGACCCGTACGTCGTGCCCCAGCCGCCCGGCCAGCCGCCGCAGCAGCTTGTCCCGGTGCTCGGCCCACACGGCCTCCGGGAGGTCGACGTGGGCGACCTGCCCGCGCGCGTGGACGCCCGCGTCCGTGCGGCCCGCGACGGTCAGCTCGTACGTCTCGGGCGACCGCGTCACGGTACGCAGCGCGTCCTCGATCTCACCCTGCACGGTCCGCTGCCCACCGGCCTGCTTGGCCCAGCCGTGGAAGTCCTTGCCGTCGTACGAAAGGTCCAGCCGTACCCGTACGAAGCCGGGCTTCACGTCATCGCTCACGCGTCAATCCTCTCAAGCCGAACGGGCCCGCCCCCGAGGGGGGCGGGCCCGTCCGTCAGCCTTCAGAACGCGGTTCAGGCGTCCTTGGACTCTTCGGCCTTGGCCTCGTCAGCCTTGGCCTCCGCCTCGTCGGCCTTCGCCTCGTCGACCTTGGCGTTGGCCTCGTCGGCCTCCTTGACCGCGCGCTTCGTCGCAGCCTCGGCCTCGGCGACGGTCGCCTTCTTGGCGATCTCGCCCTCGACCAGCTCGATGACCGCCATCGGGGCGTTGTCGCCACGACGGTTACCGATCTTGGTGATGCGGGTGTAGCCACCCGGGCGCTCGGCGTAGCGCGGAGCGATCTCGGTGAAGAGCGTGTGCACGATGCCCTTGTCCGTGATCGTCTGCAGCACCAGGCGACGGTTGTGGATGTCGCCCTTCTTCGCCTTGGTGATCAGGCGCTCGGCGACCGGACGCAGGCGGCGGGCCTTGGCCTCGGTCGTGGTGATGCGGCCGTGCTCGAAGAGCGACTTCGCGAGGTTCGCGAGGAGCAGCTTCTCGTGCGCGGCGCTGCCGCCCAGACGGGCACCCTTGGCGGGCTTCGGCATGGTGTTTCTCCTTGTGATCTGCCCCGGCCGTATCAGGTACCGGGGTCAGGGCCCCGCAGGCGGTCGCCTGCGGGCAGCAATCGCAGCTACTAGTACTGCTCGGTCTCGACGAAGCCCGCGTCCGCGTCGTCGTCGGCGCCGAAGGCGTCGGCGGCGGCGGTCGGGTCGAATCCGGGCGGGCTGTCCTTGAGGGCCAGGCCCATGCCGGCCAGCTTCGCCTTGACCTCGTCGATCGACTTCGCACCGAAGTTGCGGATGTCGAGCAGGTCGGCCTCGGAACGCGCCACGAGCTCACCCACGGAGTGAATGCCCTCGCGCTTGAGGCAGTTGTACGAACGAACGGTGAGCTCGAGCTCCTCGATCGGCAGCGCCAGGTCGGCGGCGAGGGCGGCGTCCGTCGGGGACGGGCCCATGTCGATGCCCTCGGCGTCGATGTTGAGCTCGCGCGCCAGACCGAACAGCTCGACCAGGGTCTTACCGGCCGACGCCATGGCGTCACGCGGACGCATGGCCTGCTTGGTCTCGACGTCGACGATCAGCTTGTCGAAGTCGGTGCGCTGCTCGACACGCGTCGCCTCGACCTTGTACGTGACCTTCAGGACCGGCGAGTAGATCGAGTCGACCGGGATGCGGCCGATCTCCTGACCCACCTGCTTGTTCTGGACGGCGGAGACGTAGCCGCGACCGCGCTCGACGGTCAGCTCCATCTCCAGCTTGCCCTTGCCGTTCAGCGTGGCGAGCACCAGGTCGGGGTTGTGCACCTCGACACCGGCCGGCGGGGCGATGTCGGCCGCGGTCACGAGGCCCGGGCCCTGCTTGCGCAGGTACATCACGACCGGCTCGTCGTGCTCGCTGGACACGACCAGCTGCTTGATGTTGAGGATGAGGTCGGTGACGTCCTCCTTGACGCCCGGCACGGTGGTGAACTCGTGCAGGACACCGTCGATGCGGATGGACGTGACCGCCGCACCCGGGATCGAGGAGAGGAGCGTACGGCGAAGCGAGTTGCCGAGCGTGTAGCCGAAGCCCGGCTCCAGCGGCTCGATGACGAACCGCGAGCGGTACTCGTCAACAACCTCTTCGGTCAGCGAGGGACGCTGAGCGATAAGCATGGTGTGTTTCCTTCAGTCGTGGACGCCCGCTATTTGACGTCCTCTGATACTGCAAGGGTACGGGCGGCACGCCCCCGAAGAGCCGTACCGCCCGGAACCTCACAAAACAAGCAGCAGCCGTGCGTCAGACGCGGCGGCGCTTCGGCGGACGGCAGCCGTGCTGCGCATTCCCGGGGGATAACCCCCGGACCCCCAGCAGACCACCGTCCTGTCCGCAGCCGTGCGTCAGACGCGGCGGCGCTTCGGCGGACGGCAGCCGTTGTGCGGCGTGGGGGTGACGTCCTGGATGGAGCCGACCTCGAGACCGGTCGCCTGGAGCGAACGGATGGCCGTCTCACGACCCGAGCCCGGGCCCTTGACGAAGACGTCGACCTTGCGCATGCCGTGCTCCTGCGCGCGGCGGGCGGCCGACTCGGCGGCCATCTGCGCGGCGAAGGGGGTGGACTTGCGCGAGCCCTTGAAGCCGACGTGGCCGGCGGAGGCCCAGGAGATCACGTTGCCCGAGGGGTCGGTGATCGAAACGATGGTGTTGTTGAACGTGCTCTTGATGTGGGCGTGCCCGTGAGCGACGTTCTTCTTTTCCTTGCGGCGCACCTTCTTGGCAGCGCCCTGACGACCCTTGGGGGGCATGTCTTACTCCTACGGGAGGTGGTCGGTCCTACAGCGAAGACCGTGGACAGTCGTCCGCTGCGGACTACTTCTTGCCCGGCTTCTTCTTACCGGCGATGGCGCGACGCGGGCCCTTGCGGGTACGAGCGTTCGTGCTGGTGCGCTGGCCGTGGACCGGCAGACCGCGACGGTGGCGCAGACCCTGGTAGCAGCCGATCTCGACCTTGCGGCGGATGTCGGCCTGGATCTCGCGACGGAGGTCACCCTCGGTCTTGAGGTTGGCGTCCACGTACTCGCGGATCTTGACCAGGTCCTCTTCGGACAGGTCACGAACGCGGGTGTTCGGGTTCACACCGGTGGAGGCGAGGGTCTCCTTCGCCAGGGTGCGGCCGATACCGAAGACGTAGGTGAGTGCGACCTCCACGCGCTTGTCGCGCGGGATGTCAACACCGGAAACGCGTGCCATTCAATGGCTCCTGTGTGTTCGGGGGTCTTCCGCAGTGCCGCTCCGTGGCCGCCGTACGAGGTACGGACCAGGTCCCCGGCCCCCGCCGGAGGTGTCGCCGACCCTGTGAGGGCTTGGCGGGCACTGCGTATGTACGAATTTGCTCGCGTCGCGCGAAGAACTGCGGAGGTGCAGGTCGGCGTGCGTCAGCCCTGGCGCTGCTTGTGGCGCAGGTTGTCGCAGATGACCATGACCCGACCGTGACGGCGGATCACCTTGCACTTGTCGCAGATCTTCTTGACGCTCGGCTTGACCTTCATGGGATGTGAGGTTCTCCGGGTCAGTGCCACCGCCCCACACGTGGGGCGCGACAAGATCTACTTGTATCGGTAGACGATCCGCCCACGCGTCAGGTCGTACGGAGACAGCTCCACGACGACCCGGTCGTCCGGGAGGATACGGATGTAGTGCATCCGCATCTTGCCGGAGATGTGCGCGAGGACCTTGTGACCGTTCTGGAGCTCCACCTTGAACATGGCGTTCGGCAGGGACTCGATCACGGTGCCCTCAATTTCGATGGCACCTTGCTTCTTGGCCACGCTTCGCCCTTCGAATCGGCTACCTTGATCGACTCTCGTCGCCGTGTGTGGACACACGGGTACACGAGAGCCGACGCATCAGTCTACGTCAGGCCATTCGAAAAGACGAATTCAGAAGTGTGCCCACGGCGGAAGATCCTTACTCGACCGCCACCGGGCGGACGGTCCGGCCCGCCGCGCCCCCGCACGGGGCGGTCGCCGAGCCGGGCCGGGAGAGCCGTCAGGCCAGGGGGTCCGGGGCGGCGGTGACGCCCAGCTCCGCGAGTTTGGCCTTGCCGCCGTCCGGGGCCGTGAGGACCAGGGGGCCCTCCTCCGTGAGGGCCACCGAGTGCTCCCAGTGGGAGGACCAGGTGCCGTCCGTCGTGATGACGGTCCAGTCGTCCTCCAGGACCTCCGTGCGGGGGGTACCGAGCGACACCATCGGCTCGATCGCCAGGCAGAAGCCGGGCACCAGCTTGGGGCCCTTGCCGCGCTTGCGGGTGACGTAGTTCAGCAGGTGCGGGTCCATGTGCATCTCGGTGCCGATGCCGTGGCCGCCGTAGTCCTCGATGATCCCGAACTTGCCCAGGCTGTGCTCGCCGGTCGCCGGGCGCGGCTGGCGGCGGATGTAGGACTCGATCGCCTTGGAGATGTCCACCAGCCGGTTGCCGTTCTTCATGGCGGCGATGCCGGCCCACATCGACTCCTCGGTCACCCGGGAGAGCTCGATCAGCTCCGGGGCGTGGCCCGAACCCACGAAGGCCGTGTAGGCGGCGTCACCGTGCCAGCCGTCGACGATCGCGCCGCAGTCGATGGAGATGATGTCGCCGTCCTTCAGGACGACGTCGTCGCTCGGGATGCCGTGGACGACGACCTCGTTCACGGACGTGCAGATCGTGGCGGGGAACCCGCCGTACCCCAGGAAGTTCGACTTCGCCCCGTGGTCGGCGATCACCTTCCGCGCGACCTCGTCCAGGTCCTTCGTCGTCGCGCCCGGCACCGCCGCCTCGCGCGTCGCCGCGTGGATGGCGGCGACGACAAGTCCCGCCTCGCGCATCTTCGCGATCTGCTCGGGAGTCTTGATCTGCACCATGACGGCTGACGCCTTTCCAAACGGAGAACGGGGTGACCTCACCACGATACGGCCGTACGACAGCGGCCGCGGCGCCCCGAAGGGCACCGCGGCCGAAGCACAGCAGCAACGTCGTACTACGCGGCCTTCTCGCCCCGCAACGCCGCCATCGCCCGCCCGGTGACCTCGTCGACCTTGCCGAGCGCGGAGATGGTGACCACCAGGCCCTGGGCCTTGTAGTAGTCGATGATCGGCTCGGTCTGCGTGTGGTAGACCTCCAGTCGCTTGCGGACGGTCTCCTCGGAGTCGTCGTCGCGCTGGTACAGCTCGCCACCGCAGTGGTCGCAGACACCTTCCGCCCTCGGCGGCGCGTACGTCACGTGGAAGACGTGGGCGCTGTCGTTGCGGCAGATGCGGCGGCCCGCGATCCGCTTGACGACCTCGTCCTCCTCGACCTCCAGGTCGAGGACGGCGTCCAGCTTCATGCCCTCGCCGACGAGCATGGCGTCCAGCGCCTCGGCCTGGGCCACGTTCCGCGGGAAGCCGTCGAGCAGGAAGCCGTTCACGGCGTCCGGCTGCTCCATGCGGTCCTTGGCCATGCCGATGGTGACCTCGTCGGGTACGAGGTTGCCGGCGTCCATGTACGCCTTGGCCTTCTTGCCCAGCTCCGTGCCCTGACTGATGTTGGCGCGGAACAGGTCGCCCGTGGAGATGTGCGGAATCGACAGGTTCTTGGCAAGGAACGCGGCCTGCGTTCCCTTGCCCGCACCGGGCGGTCCGACGAGGACGATTCGCATCAGCGGAGGAACCCTTCGTAATTGCGCTGCTGGAGCTGGCTCTCGATCTGCTTCACGGTCTCCAGCCCCACACCCACGATGATGAGGATGCTCGTCCCGCCGAACGGGAAGTTGGCATTGGCCCCGCCGAAGCCTGCCAACGCCATCGTCGGCACAAGAGCGATCAGACCCAGATACAGCGAGCCCGGCCAGGTGATCCGGTTGAGCACGTAGCTCAGGTACTCGGCAGTAGGTCGACCAGCCCGGATACCCGGGATGAAGCCACCATACTTCTTCATGTTGTCCGCGACTTCCTCGGGGTTGAACGAGATCGCCACATAGAAGAAGGCGAAGAACACGATCAACAGGAAGTACACGGTGATGTAGTAGGGGTGGTCACCCTTGACGAAGTGGGCTTCGATCCAGGTCTTCCAGCCGGAGGTCGAGGTGGAGAACTGAGCGATCAAGGCCGGAATGTAGAGCAGCGACGAAGCGAAGATGACAGGAATCACACCTGCCTGGTTCACCTTGAGCGGGATGTACGTGGACGTACCGCCGTAGGACCTGCGGCCGATCATGCGCTTCGCGTACTGCACCGGGATGCGGCGCTGGGCCTGCTCGACGAAGACGACCAGGGCCACCATCACGAAGCCGATCAGGATGACGGTGCCGAACTCGATCCAGCCCTGGGCGAGCTTGCCGCTCACCTTGATGGCCCACAGGGCGCCGGGGAAGCCGGCGGCGATCGAGATGAACATCAGGATCGACATGCCGTTGCCGATGCCGCGGTCGGTGACGAGCTCACCGAGCCACATCACGACGGCGGTGCCCGCGGTCATGGTGATGACCATCAGGATGGTCACGAAGATCGACCGGTCCGGGACGACCTGGCCGGCCACCGTGCAGCCGCTGAACAGCGCGCCGGTGCGGGCCGTGGCCACCAGGCCGGTGCCCTGGAGGATCGCCAGGGCGATCGTCAGATAACGCGTGTACTGCGTGATCTTGGCGGTACCGGCCTGTCCCTCCTTCTTGAGGGCCTCGAGGCGCGGGATGACGACGGTCAGCAGCTGCAGGATGATGCTCGCCGTGATGTACGGCATGATGCCGAGCGCGAAGATGGTGATCTGCAGAAGCGCCCCGCCGCTGAACAGGTTCACCAGGCCGAGCAGGCTGTTGCCGCCCTTGCTGGCCTCGTCCACGCACTGCTGGACGGACTGGTAGTCGACGCCCGGGACGGGGATGTGGGCCCCGAGCCGGTAGATCACGATGATGCCCAGCGTGAAGAGCAGCTTCTTGCGCAGGTCGGGCGTCTTGAACGCCCGGGCGAACGCGGTGAGCACGGTGCCTCCTGCGACCCCCGCGTTACGCGCGTGAGGGTGACGGTTTGGTAAGTGAGTAGATACAAACACGGCAGCCTTACGCCACGGGGGCAGACTGCCGGGACACTAACAGCGGCTACCATACCCGGCCGCCACGCCCGCGTGAAACGTCGCTGAGGCACGTCAACCGCGGGTAAGGCCAATCCCCTCGGGCAACCGGTCGACCGGCCCCTCCCGGGCCAACGACCGAGCGGCCCCGATCGACACCCGGCACAGGGCACCTACGGCCAACATGTCCGAAACCCGCCCCCCGCCGCCGCTCGGCGCGGCCGCACCCAGGCGGCCGCCGGGGCCCCGGCGCCGGGACGGGCCCGTACGGAAAAGAGCCTGGCCGACACCCACGAGGGGTGCCGGCCAGGCTCTTTTCCGTCAGTGTCCGTCAGGACGAAGCTCAGACGAGCTCGGTGACGGTACCGCCGGCGGCGGTGATCTTCTCCTTGGCGGAGCCGGAGACGGCGTCAACCGAAACCTGCAGCGCCACGGAGATCTCGCCCTGGCCCAGGACCTTGACGAGGCTGTTCTTGCGCACCGCGCCCTTGGCGACCAGGTCGGCCACCGTGACCTCGCCACCCTCGGGGTAGAGGGAGGCGAGCTTGTCCAGGTTCACGACCTGGTACTCGGTGCGGAAGGGGTTCTTGAAGCCCTTCAGCTTCGGGAGACGCATGTGGAGGGGCATCTGCCCACCCTCGAAGCGCTCCGGAACCTGGTAACGGGCCTTGGTGCCCTTGGTACCACGACCGGCCGTCTTACCCTTCGACGCCTCACCACGACCGACACGGGTCTTCGCGGTCTTGGCACCGGGGGCGGGACGGAGGTTGTGGACCTTCAGCGGGTTCTGCTCCGCCATGTCAGTCGACCTCCTCGACCGTCACGAGGTGGCGGACGGTGTGCACCATTCCGCGGAACTCGGGGCGGTCCTCCTTGACAACCACGTCGCCCAGGCGCTTGAGGCCCAGGGAACGCAGGGTGTCGCGGTGGTTCTGCTTGCTGCCGATGTACGACTTCGTCTGCGTGACCTTGAGGCGAGCCATTACGCACCCGCCCCTGCACGCGCACGGAGGAGAGCCGCGGGGGCGACGTCCTCGAGGGGCAGACCACGGCGAGCCGCGATCTCCTCGGGACGCTGCAGGCCCTTGAGGGCCGCCACGGTCGCGTGCACGATGTTGATCGCGTTGGACGAGCCGAGCGACTTCGACAGGATGTCGTGAACGCCGGCGCACTCGAGCACCGCACGCACCGGGCCACCGGCGATAACACCGGTACCGGGGGAAGCAGGCTTGAGCAGGACGACGCCCGCGGCCTTCTCGCCCGTGATCGGGTGCGGGATGGTGCCCTGGATACGGGGGACCTTGAAGAAGTGCTTCTTGGCCTCCTCAACACCCTTGGCGATGGCGGCCGGCACCTCCTTGGCCTTGCCGTAACCGACACCCACGGTGCCGTCACCGTCGCCCACCACGACCAGCGCGGTGAAGCTGAAGCGACGACCACCCTTCACAACCTTGGCGACGCGGTTGATCGCGACGACGCGCTCAACGTACGCGGTCTTCTCGGCGGCAGCAGCGCCGCCGTCACGGCCCTTCCGGTCCCGCCGCTCGCCGCCACCGGCACCGCTTCCGCGGCGCTGGGGTCCAGCCATTGGAATTACCTCTCTTCGTTTTCCGCTGAGCTACGGAACCGGCTCAGAACTTGAGCCCGGCTTCGCGGGCGGCGTCCGCCAGGGCGGCGATGCGCCCGGCGTACTGGTTGCCGCCACGGTCGAACACGACAGCCTCGATGCCGGCGGCCTTGGCACGCTCGGCCACGAGCTGGCCGACCTGCTTCGCCTTCGCCGACTTGTCGCCTTCGCCGCCGCGGATGGACGCGTCCAGGGTGGACGCCGACGCGAGGGTGTGACCCGCGATGTCGTCGATGACCTGAGCGGTGATCCCGCGGTTGGAACGCGTGACGACCAGGCGCGGACGCTCGGTCGTACCCGCGATCTTCTTGCGGATGCGGATGTGGCGACGCTTCAGAGCAGCGCCCTTGTAGGCCTTGCCCTTGGCAATCTTTACGCCGTATGCCATGGCTTACTTACCAGCCTTTCCGACCTTGCGGCGGATGACCTCACCCGCGTACTTCACGCCCTTGGCCTTGTAAGGGTCGGGCTTGCGAAGCTTGCGGATGTTCGCGGCGACCTCGCCGACCTTCTGCTTGTCGATGCCCTCGACCGAGAACTTGGTCGGCGACTCGACCTTGAAGGAGATCCCCTCGGGGGCCTCCACCAGGATCGGGTGGCTGTAGCCGAGCTGGAACTCCAGGTTGGAGCCCTTCGCGGCCACGCGGTAACCGACACCGCTGATCTCGAGCGCCTTCGTGTACCCCTGGGTCACACCGGTGATCATGTTGGCCACCAGCGTGCGGGACAGGCCGTGGAGGGCCTTGTTCTGACGCTCGTCGTTCGGGCGGGTGACGTTGAGAACGCCGTCCTCGCCCTTAACGATCTCGATCGGCGCGGCGACGGTGTGGCTCAGGGTGCCCTTGGAACCCTTCACCGTGACCGTGCGGCCCTCGATGGTGACGTCCACGCCGGCGGGAACCGTGATGGGGAGCTTGCCAATACGCGACATTAGCTTTTCCTCCGTTCCCGACTACCAGACGTAGGCGAGGACTTCCCCACCCACGCCCTTCTTCTGCGCCTGCTGGCCGGTCAGGAGGCCGTGGGACGTGGAGATGATCGCCACGCCCAGACCGCCGAGGACCTTCGGCAGGTTGGTGGACTTCGCGTAAACCCGCAGGCCGGGCTTCGAGATCCGCTTGATGCCCGCGATGGAGCGCTCACGGTTCGGACCGAACTTGAGCTCGAGGACGAGGTTCTTGCCAACCTCGGCGTCCTCGACGCGCCAGCCCGTGATGAAGCCCTCCTGCTGGAGGATTTCCGCGATGTGAGACTTGATCTTGCTGTGCGGCATCGTCACGGAGTCGTGGTACGCCGAGTTCGCGTTCCGCAGACGCGTAAGCATGTCTGCGATCGGATCAGTCATGGTCATGAATTGGCCTTCGGCCTCTCTCGCCGGGGTTTCCTGTATGCGCCATCCCTCTCCCCGCTCATGGGCGGGACGGGTGCGGTGCGGGGACCTACGGCGTAGTAAGTCGTACGGGCGGCAGGCGCCCAACCCCACAAGCCTACGACATGTGGAGAAGGGCTCCTGCCGACCAGATGCTTACCGAGAGTCCTGGATCAACCCGAAAGGGCTGTTACCAGGAGCTCTTGGTCACGCCCGGCAGCTCGCCACGGTGAGCCATCTCACGGAGGCACACGCGGCACAGGCCGAACTTGCGGTAGACGGAGTGCGGACGACCGCAGCGCTGGCAGCGGGTGTACGCGCGCACGCCGAACTTGGGCTTGCGAGCAGCCTTCGCGATGAGAGCCTTCTTCGCCATCTCGCTTACGCCTCCTTGAAGGGGAAGCCGAGGTGACGGAGGAGCGCACGGCCCTCTTCGTCGTTGGTCGCCGTGGTCACCACGGTGATGTCCATACCCCGGACACGGTCGATCTTGTCCTGGTCGATCTCGTGGAACATGACCTGCTCCGTGAGACCGAAGGTGTAGTTGCCACGGCCGTCGAACTGCTTGGGGGACAGGCCGCGGAAGTCGCGGATGCGCGGGAGCGCGAGCGACAGGGTGCGGTCCAGGAACTCCCACATGCGGTCGCCACGGAGCGTGACGTGGGCACCGATCGGCTGGCCCTCACGCAGCTTGAACTGCGCGATGGACTTGCGGGCCTTGGTGACGGCCGGCTTCTGACCGGTGATCGTGGTGAGGTCCTTGATGGCACCCTCGATCAGCTTGGAGTCGCGGGCGGCGTCGCCCACACCCATGTTGACCACGATCTTCACGAGGCCGGGAACCTGCATGACGTTCTCGTACGAGAACTCCTCACGCAGCTTGCCCGCGATCTCCTCGCGGTACTTCGTCTTGAGACGCGGAGTGGTGGTGGTAGCCATCAGATGTCCTCACCCGTCCGCTTGGCAACGCGGATCTTGTTGCCCTCGTCGTCGAAGCGGTAACCGACACGCGTGACGACCTTGTTGCCGTCCTTCTCCACGACGAGCTGAACGTTGCTCACGTGGATGGGGGCCTCGGTCGTGACGATGCCACCGGTCTGGGAACCGCGAGCGGTCTGACCGGCCTTGGTGTGCTTCTTGACCCGGTTGACACCCTCGACCAGGACGCGGTCCTCGCGGGGGAAGGCCGCGATGACCTTGCCCTGCTTGCCCTTGTCCTTACCGGTGATGACCTGGACCAGGTCGCCCTTCTTGATCTTCATGCTTACAGCACCTCCGGCGCGAGCGAGATGATCTTCATGAACTTCTTCTCGCGCAGCTCACGGCCGACGGGGCCGAAGATACGGGTGCCGCGAGGGTCGCCGTCGTTCTTCAGAATGACGGCGGCGTTCTCGTCGAAGCGGATGTACGAGCCGTCCTGGCGGCGGCGCTCCTTGACGGTGCGAACGATGACCGCCTTGACGACGTCACCCTTCTTCACGTTGCCACCGGGGATCGCGTCCTTGACGGTGGCGACGATGACGTCACCGATGCCCGCGTAGCGGCGACCGGAACCACCGAGAACACGGATGCAAAGGATCTCCTTGGCACCAGTGTTGTCGGCGACACGCAGTCGCGACTCCTGCTGGATCACGTCTATCTCCTGATTGTCTGCCGGTTCCCGGCAGGGGCCCCTCTGACGAGGTCAGCCCCTGCCGAGCCTGGCGGAACGAACTCGGGGGAAACCCCCCGAGCGATTACTTGGCCTTCTCGAGGATCTCGACGACGCGCCAGCGCTTGGTCGCGGACAGCGGCCGGGTCTCCATGAGGAGGACACGGTCGCCGACACCCGCGGCGTTCTGCTCGTCGTGCGCCTTGAGCTTGTTCGTACGGCGGATGACCTTGCCGTACAGCGCGTGCTTGACGCGGTCCTCGACGGCGACGACGACGGTCTTGTCCATCTTGTCGCTGACGACCAGACCCTCACGGGTCTTGCGGAAACCGCGCGCTTCCTTGTTCTCAGTCACGTTGCTCTCGCTCATCAGGCGCTCTCCACCGTCTCGATGCCCAGCTCGCGCTCACGCATCAGGGTGTAGATCCGGGCGATGTCCTTACGGACGGACTTGAGCCGACCGTGGTTCTCGAGCTGACCCGTCGCCGCCTGGAAGCGGAGGTTGAACAGCTCTTCCTTGGCCTCGCGGAGCTTGTTGAGAAGCTCCTCGTTGCCCAGCTCGCGCAGCTCGGACGCCTTGGTACCGGCCGACATCACAGCTCACCTGCCTCGCGCTTGACGATCTTGCACTTCATCGGCAGCTTGTGGGCGGCACGAGTCAGGGCCTCACGCGCGATCTTCTCGTTCGGGTAGGACAGCTCGAACATCACCCGACCGGGCTTGACGTTCGCGACCCACCACTCCGGCGAACCCTTACCGGAACCCATGCGGGTCTCGGCAGGCTTCTTGGTCAGCGGACGGTCCGGGTAGATGTTGATCCAGACCTTGCCGCCACGCTTGATGTGGCGGGTCATCGCGATACGGGCCGCCTCGATCTGGCGGTTGGTCACGTACGCCGGAGTGAGGGCCTGAATGCCGTACTCGCCGAACGCAACCTGCGTACCACCCTTGGACATACCGCTGCGCTTCGGGTGGTGCTGCTTGCGGTGCTTGACCCTACGGGGGATCAGCATTTCGGTCAGGCCTCCGTTCCGGTGCTCTCAGCCGGAGCAGCGGCAGCGGCCTCGGCCTTGGGGGCCTCGGCAGCGGAACCGGTCTGCTGCGGCTTGCGACCGCGACCGCCACGCTCGCCACCGCGGCCACCACGGCCGGCGGGGCGCTCAGCGCCACCACGGGCCGGGCGGTTGCCGGCGCGGGCAGCAGCGTTCTCGGCGCGAACCTCGGCGATGTTCTTGACGTCGCCCTTGTAGATCCAGACCTTCACGCCGATGCGGCCGAAGGTGGTCTTGGCCTCGAAGAAGCCGTACTCGACGTTCGCGCGGAGCGTGTGCAGCGGCACACGGCCCTCGCGGTAGAACTCCGAGCGGGACATCTCGGCGCCGCCGAGACGGCCACCACACTGGATCTTGATGCCCTTGGCGCCCGCCTTCATGGCCGACTGCATGCTCTTACGCATGGCGCGGCGGAAGGAGACGCGGGAGGACAGCTGCTCGGCAACGGCCTGGGCCACGAGCTGAGCGTCGACCTCGGGGTTCTTGACCTCGAGGATGTTCAGCTGGACCTGCTTGCCCGTGAGCTTCTCGAGGTCGCCGCGGATGCGGTCGGCCTCGGCGCCACGGCGGCCGATGACGATGCCGGGACGCGCGGTGTGGATGTCCACCCGCACGCGGTCACGGGTGCGCTCGATCTCAACCTTCGAGATGCCGGCGCGCTCCATGCCGGACGTCATCATCCGACGGATGGCGACGTCTTCCTTGACGTAGTCCTTGTACAGCTTGTCGGCGTACCAACGCGACTTGAAGTCGGTGGTGATGCCGAGCCGGAACCCGTGCGGGTTTACCTTCTGGCCCATTACCGGGTTCCTTCCTTGCTGCTGACGACCACGGTGATGTGGCTGGTCCGCTTGCGGATCCGGTAGGCACGGCCCTGAGCACGCGGACGGAACCGCTTCAGGGTCGGGCCCTCGTCGACGTACGCCTCGCTGATGTACAGCGAAGAGGCGTCCGTGTGGTCGTAGTTGTGCGCGGCGTTGGCAATGGCGCTGTCCAGCACCTTGCCCACCGGCACGCTCGCGGCCTGCGGGGCGAAACGCAGGACCGCCTGAGCCTCCGTGGCGTCCATGCCACGGATGAGGTCCACCACGCGGCGGGCCTTCATGGGCGTGACGCGGATGTACCGCGCCTGGGCCCTGGCTTCCATGGTTGTCCCTTCAGTGTCTGACACGTTCGTCATGGTCTTTCACCCCGCGTTAGCGGCGCTTCGACTTCCGGTCGTCCTTGACGTGGCCGCGGAAGGTGCGAGTCGGCGAGAACTCGCCGAGCTTGTGGCCGACCATCGACTCGGTGACGAACACCGGGATGTGGGTCTTGCCGTTGTGCACCGCGATCGTGTGGCCGAGCATGGCCGGGACGATCATCGAGCGACGGGACCAGGTCTTGATGACGTTCTTGGTGCCTGCTTCGTTCTGTACGTCCACCTTCTTGATCAGGTGGTCGTCGACGAAGGGCCCCTTCTTGAGACTACGCGGCATCTAAACCCGCTCCTAGCGCTTCTTGTTCGTCTTGCGGCGGCGGACGATGTACTTGTTGCTCGCCTTCTTGGGAGAACGAGTACGACCCTCCTTCTGACCCCAGGGGGAGACCGGGTGGCGACCACCGGAGGTCTTGCCCTCACCACCACCGTGCGGGTGGTCAACCGGGTTCATCGCCACACCGCGGACGGTCGGGCGAACGCCCAGCCAGCGCTTGCGGCCGGCCTTGCCCCAGTTGATGTTCGACTGCTCGGCGTTGCCGACCTCGCCGATGGTGGCGCGGCAGCGGACGTCGACCAGGCGGATCTCACCGGACGGCATGCGCAGGTGGGCCATCTGGCCCTCCTTCGCGAGCAGCTGCACGGAGGCACCCGCGGAGCGGGCGAACTTGGCGCCACCACCGGGACGGAGCTCGATCGCGTGGATCGTGGTACCGACCGGGATGTTGCGGAGGGCCAGGTTGTTGCCGGGCTTGATGTCGGCGCCGGGGCCGTTCTCGACCCGGTCGCCCTGGTTCAGGCCACGCGGGGCGATGATGTAGCGCTTCTCGCCGTCCACGTAGTGGAGGAGCGCGATGCGCGCGGTGCGGTTGGGGTCGTACTCGATGTGAGCGACCTTGGCCGGCACGCCGTCCTTGTCGTGACGACGGAAGTCGATCACGCGGTAGGCGCGCTTGTGGCCACCGCCCTGGTGACGGACGGTCACACGACCGGTGTTGTTACGGCCGCCCTTGCTGTGCAGGGGGCGGACCAGCGACTTCTCCGGCGTGGACCGCGTGATCTCGACAAAGTCGGCGACGCTGGAGCCACGACGGCCCGGAGTCGTCGGCTTGTACTTGCGGATACCCATTTCTCAGTCCTCGTCCGATATTCGGACGATCCAGACCGCCGTTAGGCGGTCGGACCGCCGAAGATGTCGATACGGTTGCCCTCAGCAAGGGTCACGATGGCGCGCTTGGTGTTCGCGCGCTTACCGAAACCGGTGCGGGTGCGCTTGCGCTTGCCCTGACGGTTGATCGTGTTCACCGACGCGACCTTGACCGAGAAGACCGCCTCGACGGCCTGCTTGATCTGGGTCTTGTTCGCGGTGGGCGCCACGATGAACGTGTACTTGTTCTCGTCGAGCAGCGCGTAGCTCTTCTCGGAGACAACCGGCTTGACGAGAACGTCGCGCGGGTCGGAGAAGGTCTTGCTGGTGATCTCGGCCATCAGGCCTCGCTCCCCTCGTTGTCATCGGCCTTGGGGCCAGACACGAAGGACTCGAAGGCGGCCTTGGTGAAGACCACGTCGTCGGAGACGATCACGTCGTACGTGTTCAGCTGGCCCGGCTCCAGGATGTGCACCTGGGGCAGGTTGCGGGCGGACAGCCACGCGGCCTCGTCCGAGCGCTCGGCGACCAGGAGCAGGTTCTTGCGCTCCGAGATCTTGCCGAACAGCGTCTTGGCGGCCTTGGTGGACACCGCGCCCTCGACCACGCCGGAGACGACGTGGATACGGGAGTGACGCGCCCGGTCCGAGAGGGCACCGCGCAGGGCGGCGGCCTTCATCTTCTTCGGGGTGCGCTGCGAGTAGTCACGCGGCACGGGGCCGTGGACGACGCCACCGCCGGCGAACTGCGGGGCGCGGGTCGAACCCTGACGGGCGCGGCCGGTGCCCTTCTGGCGGTACGGCTTCTTGCCACCACCGCGGACTTCGCCACGGGTCTTGGTCTTGTGCGTGCCCTGACGGGCAGCGGCCAGCTGGGCGACGACGACCTGGTGGATCAGCGGAACGCTGGTCTTCGCGTCGAAGATCTCCGCGGGGAGCTCGACGGTACCGGCCTTGTCGCCTGCCGGCGAAAGGATGTCAATGGTGCTCATCGTTACCTCAGGCCCCCTTGGCCGCGGTACGGACCAGGACGAGGCCGCCGTTCGGACCGGGGACCGCACCCTTGATCAGGAGCAGACCCTTCTCCGCGTCAACGGCGTGGACGGTCAGGTTCTGGGTGGTGACCCGCTCGTTGCCCATGCGGCCCGCCATGCGGAGGCCCTTGAACACACGGCCCGGGGTGGCGCAGCCACCGATGGAACCGGGCGAGCGGTGCTTGCGCTGGGTGCCGTGTCCGGCGCCCAGGCCACGGAAGTTGTGGCGCTTCATGACACCGGCGAAGCCCTTGCCCTTGCTCTTGCCGGTGACGTCGACCTTGACGCCCGCCTCGAAGACCTCAGCGGTGATCTCCTGGCCGAGCGTGTACTCGGAGGCGTCAGCGGTGCGGATCTCCACCAGGTGGCGGCGCGGGGTGACGTCGGCCTTGGCGAAGTGACCCTTGAGGGGCTTGTTCACCTTGCGCGGGTCGATCTCGCCGAAGGCGATCTGGACCGACTCGTAGCCGTCAGTGTCGTTCGTGCGGACCTGGGTGACGACGCAGGGCCCGGCCTTGACGACGGTCACCGGGACGACCCGGTTGTTCTCGTCCCAGACCTGGGTCATGCCGAGCTTCTCGCCCAGGACGCCCTTAATGTTCTTAGCCATCTCGCGCGTCACCTCAGAGCTTGATCTCGATGTCGACGCCGGCCGGCAGGTCGAGACGCATCAGCGAGTCAACCGTCTTCGGCGTGGGGTCGAGGATGTCGATGAGGCGCTTGTGCGTGCGCATCTCGAAGTGCTCGCGCGAGTCCTTGTACTTGTGCGGCGACTTGATGACGCAGTACACGTTCTTCTCAGTGGGCAGCGGCACCGGGCCCGCGACCGACGCACCAGTGCGCGTCACCGTCTCGACGATCTTCTTCGCCGACGAGTCGATGACCTCGTGGTCGTAGGCCTTGAGCCGGATGCGGATCTTCTGTCCCGCCATGGCTACTCAGTAGTCCTGTCTCTCGTAACGCTCTGGAACCTGGTGGGCCGCTTCTCCCTGGCCTCGCGGCCTGGGAATCACAGCCCCTCCTCCGACCCACGCGGTCGGGCGTGTCGCATCCCCTCTACGCAGATCTCCCGAAGGATTTCCCAACCGAGGGGGTGCGGGCCCTGAGACCGCGCTGTGCTCAATGAAGAGCGTCGGGGGCGGAACACCCACCGGGTGCCTGGTCGGCGCCCCGCTGACACTTCCCGGAAGATTCCCGTACGTCCGCCCCTGATCAGGGGCGACGAGTACTGTGGGACTCGCTTCCGGTCCTCCCGGCGGGAGGCGCGCAGCATCGGCACTCAACCGAGCAACCCCGACAGTCTGCCATACGGGTCGCTGCCGACGCCAATCGAGCCGAAGAGATTACCCCGCGGGGGTCGCGTGTCAAACCGCGGCACGCGCCGAGCCACCACCAGCGCGCGTCATCACAGACCCGCCGACCCGCCGCTCACCATGACGGGGGGGCGCTACTCACCGCGGCGCACCACAGACTCCCGGTGCGAAGTCTGCCTGGCGCCGGAAGCCCCACCGGGCGGCGGTCTCGCCGATGCTCCGGTGCGCGAGCCGCACGTCGGCGAGACCGGCCCGGCTGCGCTCCCGGCGGCGCGGGCGGATCATGGCGCCGACCCGTATCCGACTGCTGCTGTGAAGAACCGGTGCAGCAGGCGTACGGGGATGTGGCGGCGCCCGCCATGACGGTGGATCTGCCCCGTGGACCTGGCCCGCCCCGGCGGCCCGGGCCCGCACGCCCGGCCCGAGAACCCGGCTGCGGGGCCTCCGGCGGCCGGCGTGCCGTTCCGAGTCGTGGGCCCTGCTGGTCGGCTCGCCGAGGGTCGGAGTGGGCACCGCGTGGATCACTCGGGGAGCTTCTGTGCACGCCCGCGCCGACCGGCAGGACAGTCCCTTTCGTGCCGTTTTCCTCGTGCAAAAATCTGCGGATCGGCAATATTTTCGGGGGTGCACAACGGCGATGGCTGGCTATAGCAAGGTCGAGTTCAAGGCCCTGTCCCGGCTCGTCACCGATCTCAGCGAGTGCGCGGACGGAATGCGGTCCGCGATGAGACAGCTGAAGGACATCGGGCCCAAGGGCTCCGGCTCCAACGAGCTGGAGGAGGCCTGCGACGACTTCCAGGAGAAGTGGGACCACGGCATCAAGCTGATCGCCGACGCCACGGGGGGCATCACCGAGAAGGTCGGCGAGTCGGGCAAGCTCTTCCAGCACCTGGAGGACCAGATCGAGGCGATGGTCAGGTCCGTGAAGGCTACTGCCGGTGACGTCCGTGCGTGATTCCTCCGTGCGTGATTCCAGGGAAGCCCGGGGTCGGACCGGCTCCGGTCCCACTGGAGCGGGCGAAGAGGCTGAAGCGGCTGAAGCCACGGAGCTGGCAGCAGTGGCCGAGTCGGTGGCAGCGGATTCCGACGGCGGGCCGTCGGCGTTCCGCTTCCAGGTCCAGCCGGAGTTCCACGCCATCCCCCTCGGCATCGGTGACGACGAGGACGCCTTCGGCGAGCAGCTGCGGCGGTTCGCCCGCGACTACTGGGGCGAGCGCGAGGACCTGGAGCCCCTGCGCAGGCTGACAGCGGCCATGTACTCGGCGAACGCCCCAGGTCTCGTCGCGGGCGGTGCCGTCTACAACGCGCTCGGCATCTTCCCCATCGGCGGCACCTCGGACGGCTCGAAGCCGCCCGAGCGCGTCAGCCGCGCCACGCTCACCGTCAGCGTGCGCGACCTGGACAACCCCGACCCGTACCGCACGGCCGCGGGCATCGCGGAGGTGCTGGACAAGGCGTCCGAGGGCGGCGAGGCGGGCGAGGTCCAGCCGATCACCCTGCCCGCCGGCCCCGCGGTCGTCCGCATCGCCGGGTCCCGGGCCGTGTGGGAGCTGCCGGAGGGAGACCAGGAACGGTTTTTCGTCCGGATCGAGGTCTGGCTGCCGTTCCCCGAGGACGACCGGCTGCTGCTGCTCTGCCTGAGCACGGCCGACGTCCAGGACCTCTTCCACTACCAAGCGGTCCTCGCGGACATCGCCGACACCATCACTTTCGACGAGTCCGACGCCCCCACGCCCGCCGACACGGCAGCCTCCGTTTCCCCTCCCCTCTCCCCCTTCGGCTCCTACTGATCGCGTCGAGGAGATCGTCCCCATGAGCACACAGACGTACGAGGCGCTCGGCTTCGACCCCGCACCGGGTGTGCCGTCCTCGGTGCGTCACCTGGTCACCACGCTCAGCGGCGTGGGCAAGCAGCTCCATGACGCGCATGCGACGCTGACCCGGCTGGGGAAGGCGGACGGAGCATGGGTGGGCGAGGCGGCGTCCGCTTTCGCCAAGAAGGCCGGCACGCTGCCGAAGTACCTGGCCGACGGGCACAGTTCGCTGATCGACGCCGCGCACGCGCTCCACACCTGGGAGTCCCGGCTGACGGACTTCCAGGCGCTGGCGCGCCGCTACGAGCAGGAGGCGGCGACGGCCCGGCAAACGCTGAAGGAGGCGCAGAACAACCCGGACCTGCGGCTCGCGGGCCAGACCTTCGACACGGACACGGAGCTGCAGAACGCTCAGCGGCGCCTGGACCACGCGACGAAGCGCGTGAACGAGGCCGCCGACGAGCTGAACGCCGTCATCAAGAAGGCGCGGGAGTTGCTGGGCGACCACGAGGAGGCGGCCCGCGCCGCCGCCGCGGCGATCCGCAGGGCCGCCGAGGCCGCGCCGGACGAGAGCCTGCTCGACATGCTCGTCGACGCCCTCGCGGGCCTCGGCGAAAGGATCAAGGATCTCGCGGCCGACCTCTGGGACTGGGTCGAGGAACACGCGGACACGATCTACGAGATCGGAGACTGGCTCGGCTACGCCAGTGCCGCCTGCGACGTCCTCGCGGTCATCTTCTCCGAGACCATCATCGGCGCCGTCATCTTCGAGGGCATCGGCATGGTGCTGAACGCCGGCGCCCTCACCTTCCACGCCGTCGGCTGGGCAGCGGGGGCGAAGAAGGGCAACTGGACGGACATCGGCCTGGACATCATCGGCTTCGTGCCGTTCGCTGATCTGCTGCGGGTGGGGAAGGTCGCCAAGGGGACCTTCACGGGCGTCAAGATCCCCATGAACGTGCTGGACTTCGGAGCGAAGGCAGCCGACGCCTGGAAGCGCGCGGACGACATCATCGAGCACGTCGGAGGAACCGCGAAACTGGGCGACGACGCCGAGAAATGGGTGATGCGGAACATCAACTCCCTCGGCAGCAAGGCGCATGCGATCCACATCACCGCGGACGGTCTGGCGGACCGGTTCAAGGTGGCCGTGGCCAAGGAGTTGGGTGACTTCAACCTGTACCGGCCCGGTGCGGGAGTGACGGACATCGCCTTCCAGAAGGTGATGCCCCAGCTGATCGAGAACACCCCGCTGAAACACATTCCCGCGCTCGCCGACTCCGTCAGGCCGATCATCGACAACACCGGCGAAACTGTCGGCAAGTACATCGACCCGCGGTCCTGGACGGCACGCGGCTACGAGGCGGTCACCGGCGCGAAGAACCTCTACAAGGAGGGCGTGCGACTCGCCACGGAGGACGTTCAGTACGCGTCCGACAAGTTCCACGAGAAGATCGCCCAGGCACGCGATACGGCGGGCGACGTCATCGGCCGCCTGTCGAGCGTCAACCCCTTCGGATGACACCGTGAACAACGTGACCGACACCCCGTACGCGTTCCTGGTCTCCGTGAACAACCCGGTTCCGGCATCCGACCCACGGCCGCCGCACCTGCCGCCCGACGCCGAGATGGCCTCGACGATCCGGCTGACGACCGCGCGTCGCCCCGGGGACACCCCGCTGGCCCGGGTCTTCACCCCGCGCACCACTCAGCGCTGGAGCCGCCAGGCACCTGTGCCCTTCTGGATCGACAACGGACGGGACGGCAGTAGTCCGTCCTGCTCCGTCCGCCCCGCCGCCCCGGACGTCTACGACGTCCACACACCCGACGGCACACCACTGGCCCGGATCACCCGCCGCGCCGGCCGGTTCCTGCCCTGGCCCCGCCGCGTCCGGTGGTCCGCACAGTTCACCAACCCGACACGGACCGTCACGGGCAGGTCCGGCACTTGGTACGCGTGGCTCATCTATGTGGTGACCGCCCCCGTCTGGTTCCTCGTCGTGCTCGGCGTATCGGTGTACTCGTTCTTCGTGGGCGAGGCCGACGACGACACGGTCGCAAGACCGACCCGAACCCGCTGGCGCACACCCGGCGCCGGCACGGTGCTGGACTACCGGGGCGTCAACAAGATCTACCGCTTCGACCCCCAGCACCTGGACGCCCGCGTCGCCTACGCACTTGCGGTCCTCCAGACGTGGGAACGCGAACGCTGACTTCCGGGTGACATGGGCGTTCATGCCGCTGGACTGTCGCGGGGGCGCGCGCTGGATGGGTTCCCTCATTCGGGTTCTCCCACTCACTCCACCCGGGTACCTCAGCCCTGTCGGCGCGGCTGCCCGGAGGCTTGGACCGGGATCATGTCCGCACCTGCGTCTCCGTCTCCTCCTGGCCCGCCGCTGTACGGCTACCGCGCGGCCACCGTGATCGGCGTGCTGCCCGTCGCCCTCATCGCCCTCACCGCCTACGGGTGCCAGTCCCTGGCGGGCGGGCCGGTGCGGTCGGCTGCCGCGTACCGGGAGAGGGTCGCGCAGACCAAGGAGGCGGGCGTACGCACCGTGCTGGCGCTGACCCCGGCGCCGGACCTGGCGGGCATCTCGCCCGACCGGCTCGCCGAGAGCGAGGGCAGCACCTCCTGCAAGGACGACCTGGGCGTCGACGGTGACGGGGTCACCCGGGACCACCCGATCTACTCCTGGGAGCTGGACTTCCTCAACAAGGCCGACTACCTCGCCGCCGTGGAGCACCTCCGGCGCGAGGGGACCCGCCGGGGTCTGGAGGTGAAGGACGTCCCCGCCCCCGACGCGGGCGAGCCCGGCACGGGCCTGCCCGGCATCGCCACCACCGACGAGAACCGGGTCGAGCTGTCCTTCCGACCGGGCTGGTACTCGGGGGAGCCGGAGGTGCGGGCGGACGGGGGGTGCGTGCGGCACCCGCCACTCCGGAGCAGCGCCGTCACCGGCAGCGGTCTTGCGGTCGCCGCCAAGGTCATGGGTGCAGGCGGGAGTTGCTGCCGAGTGAGACCTTGGAGACGCCGCCCTCACCCCTCCACGATGTGCGTGATGCCGTCGAGCAGCGCCCGCAGGCCGAGTTCGAAGAGGGCGTCCAGGTCCAGGTCGTACTCGCCGTTCGGGAAGCCGGTGAGGGTACGGGTGACGGCGGGGTAGCGGCCCGAGGAGACGACCTCGCGCAGTGCGGCGTCCTGGCGGTCCATCCACTCCTCGTCGGTCAGGCCCGTCGCGGCCCGGGCCTGGGCCTCGCGTTCGAGGTTGACCGCCAGCCCGTGGACGTGGCTGTAGATCAGCAGGTGGATGTCGAACCTGGTCTTGGGGTCGAGGCCGTGGCCCTCCAACGCGCTGAGCAGCCACTCGCCGTGCGCCATCAGGTTCGGCAGGACGAGTGGACGGCTGAGCGGGCCGATCTGGGCCACCCACGGGTGCCGGCGGCACACCTCCCACATGGCGCGCGCCCCCGTCTCCACCCGGGCCCGCCATCCCTCCGGCGGTGCGGCGGGATGGGTGACCTCGCCGTACGCGGCGTCGGCCATCAGCGCGACGAGCTCGTCCTTGCTGCCGACGTAGCGGTACGGGGACATCGCGGCCACCCCGAGGCGGGCGGCGACACCGCGCATGGACAGGGCGGCGAGCCCTTCGGCGTCGGCGATCTCGATGGCGGCGCGGACGATGCGGGCCCGGGTGAGCTCGGGTTCGGCGGACCGCCGGGGCGCCGGGGCCGCCGCGTCGGGGGCGTCCTTTCCGGCGACGACGGTGCCGACCCGGGGCCGGGCCTCGACGGCGCCCTCCAGGTGGAGCGTGGTGAGCGCCTTGGTGGCGGTGGCGAGTGCCACGCCCCACTGCTGGGCGATCTGCCGGATGGACGGGACGCGGTCGCCGGGGCGGAGCTCGCCGTCGGCGATGCGCTGCCGGATGTCGGCGGCGATGCGGAGGTAGGGAGGTTGGTCGCCCATGCGGTCCGCCTCCTTTCTTTTTGCTGTCCGTCCAACCTGTACTAGGGCAGAGCCTAGCAGCGGCGAAGTCGGCTTCCCCTCAGATGACCTAGTACAGTACCGCGAATATCCCAGTTGGCAGGCCTGCATGTACGCCGTACATTCAGTCGCGTACATCGTATCGAAGGGGGCTTGGCCATGCGGTCCATCCTTATTTCCGGTGCCGGGATCGCCGGATCCGCGCTCGCGTATCTGCTCCGCCGCCGGGGCTTCGCGCCCACCGTCGCCGAGCGCGCCCCGGGGCTGCGCGCGGGCGGCCAGGCGGTCGACGTCCGGGGCGTGGCCCTGGACGTGATCGACCGCATCGGCGTCCTGGAGCAGGCGCGGGAGCTGCGCACGCGGATACGCGGCATGTCGGTCCTGGACGCGGAGGGCACGGAGATCGACCGCTCGACGGAGTTCGCGCTGAGCAGCGGTCGGCTGGACAGCGACGACATCGAGGTGCTGCGCGAGGACCTGGGGCGCCTGCTGTACGACCGGGCGGGCAGGGACATCGAGTACGTCTTCGGCGACAGCGTCACCGCGCTCACCGAGGACGCCGATGGGGTTTCCGTGGACTTCGCCCACGCCCCGTCGCGCCGCTTCGAACTGGTGGTCGGAGCGGACGGCCTGCACTCGACGGTGCGGCGGCTCGCCTTCGGCCCGGAGGAGGACTTCGCCCGCCACCTGGGCAGCTACCTGTCGGTCTTCAGCGCGGACAACTTCCTGGACCTGGACAACTGGCAGGTGTGGATGCGGGACGGGGAGGCGGGGTTCGGGATCATGCCCGTACGCGACAACCGTGAGCTGCGGATCGCGTTCGGTTTCGAGTCCGCGCCGCTGGACGGCGGGGCCGACCTGAGGTCCCTGGTCGTGGAGCGGCTGGCCGCCCTGCGCTGGGAGAGCGACCGGCTGGTGAAGGCCGCGCAGCGGGCCCCCGACTTCTACTGCGACGCGATGGCCCAGATCCACATGGACCGCTGGTCCCGGGGCCGCTCGGTCCTGCTCGGCGACGCCGGCTACTGCCCCTCCCCCCTCTCCGGCCAGGGCACCAGCCTCGCCCTGGTGGGCGCGTACGTCCTGGCGGACGTGCTGGCGGGGGCGGCCGGCGACCACGAGGCGGCCTTCGGCGCGTACGAGTCCCGTATGCGCCCCTTCGTCACCGCGAACCAGGCCCTGGCCACGGAGAACCCGGGCGGCCCGGCGTCGGAGGAGTCGGTCACGCGGGCGAAGAACGCGATCGCGCTGGACGGCTGACCGGACCACAGTAGGGACGTGCGTACCAGCGAGGAGATCTACCACCGGGTCCTGTGGGATCCCCGGTTCGATCCTGCCCGGTTCGTGGTGGGCGTGCGCCTGCGCGAGGGCAACCCCGGGCGCGTGCCGCTGACCGACTTCGTACCAGGCGGCGACATCCCGTGGCACCGGGTGCTGTTCTTCGAGGCCGACGGGGAGGTGGTCTGGGACCGGACCACGGGCGTGGACCGGATCGACGCGACCGACGCCGGGCGGGTACGGGCCCTCGACACGGGGCCCACGCCGCGCACGGCGGTGGCATGGCTGCCGCCCGACGATCTGTGGCCGCCGATCCAGGCCATCCGCCGGGACCACGACCCGCAGATCCACCGCTGGCCGCCGCACGTGAACCTGCTCTTCGGTTTCGTACCGGAGGACGACTTCGGGCGTGCGGCACCGCTGCTGGCCTCGGCGGCGGCCGGGGTCGCCCCCTTCGAGGCGCGGCTGGCCGGGATCCACACGTTCCGGCACCGGGACAGCTCCACGGTGTGGCTGGACCCGGCGGCCGCGGACGACCGGCCGTGGGCGGAGCTGTACCGGGCGCTGTGCCTCCGCTTCCCCTCCTGCCAGGGCCACCACAAGGGCTTCACCCCGCACCTGAGCCTCGGCCGCACCCGCCACCCCCGGGAGGTGGCCGCCGAGTGCGCGGAGCGGCTGGGCGCGTGGGGCCCGCTGACCGCACGGGTGGCCGAGGTGGTCGTGCTCTCCCGGCGCGGCGGCGACGAGCCGATGCGGGTGCGGGCGAGGGTCGCGCTCGGGACAGGCGAGGTGCGGTGGGCCGCCGGCTAGGCGCGGGACGCGTACGCCACGAAGTCCGCCCAGGCGGCGGGCCCGAGGGCGAGACGGGGACCCTCGGTGTTCTTGGAGTCGCGGACGTGGACGGTGCGAGGGGTGGTGGCGATCTCGACGCAGTCGTTGGGGTTGCTGCTGTCGCTGTAGCTGCTCTTGAACCAGACGAGCTCGTCGGATTCTCCGGCGGAGGCCTTGCGGATCATGTCTCTCCCAGCACTTCCTCGATGAGCTTCAGCGACTCCCCTGGCGTGAGAGCCTGAGCCCGGATGATGCCATAGCGCAGCTCAAGGACCCGCAGTTGCTTCGGATCCGAGACGGGACGCCCTCCGTAGTCCTCATCGGCGCGGCCCACGGCGGAGCCATCGCCGAACTTGAGCATCTGGATCCTGCCGCCCGTTCCTGGGTGCTCCCAGCGAGCAGTCGGCATGACCTGGATATCAACGTTCCGCATCTGCCCGAGCTCCAACAGGCGTTCGAGCTGCTGGCGCTGCACCATTGTCCCGCCGATGGGGCGGCGTAGCGTCACCTCTTCCAGGACAAAGCTGAGTTCCGGTGCGGGCGAGCGCTCGAAGATGGACCGCCGCGCCATCCGTGCCGCCACTGCGCGCTCCAGCTCATCTTCTGAGAGCGCGGGCCGCCGCGTTCCCAGCAGCGCCCGCGCGTACTCCTCCGCCTGCAACAGCCCGTGCAGGTTGTGGTTGCCGTACGCCAGCACCTCAACGGCCCGCGCCTCCATCCGCGCCAGATCCCGCACCTTCTTCGGGTAGCGGACCTCCGCCACGTCCTGCTTCATCGCGGCGATCAGCCCACCGGCCCGGAGTACCTCGTCCGCCCTGTCCAGGTACTCCGGCCTCGGGATCCGCTTCCCGGCCTCGACCTTGTAGACCAGGTCCTCCCCGTACCCGATCGCCTCACCGAAGTCCCCCGCCCGCATCCCGGCGGCCTCCCGCCGCAGCCGGAGCTGGCGTCCGACCGTGGCGATGACGGCCGCACCGGACTCGTCGTCGGGGTCGACCTCCCAGCCGGGCTCATCCGTCGTGCCGTCTTCCACGCTCACGCTCATTCGCGCCACCTCCGCCGTACCGCGCAGTACCTGGACGCCCCCTGCCCATACGCCCCTCCGGACAGGCCGGACAGCACCGGACAAGCTCCGGACAGTCACCGCACGCATCCGCTGCGTCACTAGCGCCCGAAAGCGGCCCACCGCCACGCCGTGTGACGTGAACTCGGGCCGGTGCCGCGCAAGACGGTGTGGGCGGCATGGGACCTGGTCGCACCGGGACACGGCTTTCCGGGTTCCGGTGGCCCGGGCGGTCTACCCAAAGAAACGAAAGAGAAGAAAGAACCCCGCCAAACCCCACCCCTCCCTCCCGCCGGTCCGACCAGCTCACTCGCTCGGGTGAACATCGCCAACTGGACTGGCACGGCGCCGGGTTGCGTGTTCTACGCTCACCGCGACACACAACCGCAAAATGCGACGGCCCCCGCCGGGACTGGCATCCCGGGCGAGGGCCTGACCATCCGAGGAAGGAAAGAGCTTCCCGATGGATACGAAGCACTTTAGCGCGCCCACGCGCAGGCAGCGCGGCAACGTCCGCACCCGGACGCATACCGCTGGAGGCGTCATTCACGACAACGCCCGGCACCACACCCAGTTCACGGTCATCGGCAACCACCTCGCCCAGCATGCCGAGTTGTCGCTCACGGCCATCGGGCTCTCGGTGCACATCCAGTCACTGCCGACCGGCGCCCTGGTGGACATCAAAACGCTGGCCCACCGCTTCCCGGAGGGCGCCGACCGAATCGCGGGCGCGCTGCGCGAACTGGAAGCCCATGGCTATCTGCGGCGAGTCCGTGAGCGTGTGTCCAACGGCCGGCTCATCACCCGAACGATCTCGTGCAACCAACCCGGCGCGCGGCGCACGGACGACGACCCCTCCGCTCCGGCGCCCGACGCACCCGAGCGGCCCGCCCGGCGCGAGCCCGCGCCCCTCGCCGTACCCCAACCCGCCTACCCGGCCCCCTCGCTCCTCCGGACGGCCCTCGACGTGCTCGCCGGCCTGCACCGCCAGGACCCGCGCCTCCTGCTCTCCGCCCGGGACGCCGAACGCCTGGCCCCGGGAGTCGCCGCCTGGCTGGAACGGGACGTCAGCGCCGACTCCGTACGGGACGCCCTGACCACCAACCTGCCCCCGGACCGCCTCCACCGCCCCGCCGCCCTCCTGGCCCACCGCCTGACGGCCCAACTCCCTCCCCCACCCCCCTTCCGGGCGCCGTCCCAACGGCTCCCGCTCCAGAACTGCGACCGCTGCGACCGGGCGTTCCGGGCGGCTGAACCGGGCGAGTGCGGGGAGTGTCAACTCAGGGCGTCCAGCTAGCCCGTTCTGGTGATGCAGGTGCTTTTGGCATATGCCAGGCGGCCTCGCTCCCTAACGTCCAGCCCATGGTCAGTTCCCCACATGAGGCGATGCACCGCATCTTCCAGGAGTACCCGGAGCTCTTCCCACGCGTCTCCGAGATGCTCGGTGTCCCCTTCCCTACACCGACTTCGGCCACGGTCCTGCCGACCGACCTGACCGAGTCCCGACCCGTCGAACGCCGCGTCGACACCCTGCTGCGTTTCGACACCGAGAAGGACGGCGCCTTCCTGCTCGCCGTCGAAGCACAGGGCAAGAAAGACCCGGCCAAGCCCGCAAGCTGGGCCTACTACTTGTCGTACCTGCACACCAAGTACCAGCTGCCGCCAGTGCTCCTAGTCGTCTGTCAGGACCGCGCCACCGCCGACTGGGCCGCCCGCCACGTCCACATCGGCCCCTCCCAAGAGCTTTCGCTCCCCCTCGCCGAACTCATCGCACAAGGCTTGGGCAAGCGCCCAGTCGCACAACTGTGGAGGCAGCTGATGGCCAACGACCTGTCGTTCTACACGTCGCCCGTCTCGGAAGAGCTTCGGGACCAAGGACGCCTTGAAGGGCGCACCGAAGGGCGCGCCGAGCAGGCGGCAAAGAACGTGCTGCTCCTGCTGCAGAGGCGTGCCATCCCGGTATCCGACGAGGTGCGCGCACGCATCACAGGCTGCGGGGACCTCGAACTCCTGGAGCGCTGGCTCCTGCGCACCCTCACCGCCACCACCGCCGACGACATCTTCACCGATGAGTGACCCCGACCCCGCGCCGTACTACTGGTACGACCCCGCCACGGGGCAGCATTGGTTCGACAAAAGGGTGGTCCATCTCGAACTCATTTCCCAGTGGGTCAGCGGCCGTCCGGAACTCCATGCACGGTGGAGTGCCTTTCTGGACCAGGAGTTTCCGTTCTTCAAGGCAGCCCTGAGGGAGGCGTTTCGGACCGAGGCCGCCGTGAAGAACGGCGCGGAACACGTCCTCACCGTCTTGAAGGCGCGCGGCATCGACGTCCCCGACGCCGCCCGCGAGCGCATCACCACCTGCGTCGACCCCGGGCTTCTACGGGGCTGGCTCACACGCGCCGTCACCGCCGCCACTGCCGCCGACATCTTCGCGGACGAGTAGCAGCCCTCACTCCCCCGTACCGGACCCGGAATTATGATCAACGGGTTCATCCACAAGGGGGAATCATGCGCAAGACAGTGACCACCACCGCCCTCGTCCTCGCCGCCGCCCTGCTCACGGGCTGCGGCGGCAGCAGCGGAAGGACGGACGATCCGAAGCCCGCCTCGGACGCACCGTCCGGGAAGCCGTCCGAGGCGTCGAAGGGCGACGGCCCCGTCAGCCACCAGGTCACCCTCGAGGTGCAGGGCACCGGGTCGGCGCTCGTGTACTACAACCTGGACACCAACAAGGGCGAGCAGGTGACCCTGCCCTGGAAGAAGACGGCCACCATCACCTTCACGACCGAGGCCGAGAAGAAGGTCGGCACCGTGGTGTCCGTCGTGCCCGGGTCGGTGCAGGCTGCCGACGGCAAGCTGAAGGCGGCGCCCTGTGTGATCACCGTCGACGGCAAGAAGGTCGCCGACAACAAGGGCGCCAATGACAAGGACCCCTCGTCCAGCATGTGCAAGTACACGCTGAAGTAACCGGCCGCTGAACGCCGCACCCCATCCGGGCAACCCGCTCCTCCGATTTTCCGTCTAACCGACCGCAGAACGCGGTGGGTTACGCAAACGGGGGAAGCAGGACGTGGGCGACATACGGGGAGCAGGGCCGCGCCCTGCCGTTTTTCGGCGGCGGGGCGTGCTCGCCTCCGCCGCGGCCGTGGCACTGGCGGCCGTCACCGGGTGTTCGGTGCCCGCGTCGCCGCGCCGCGGTGGGCCGACCGCCGATCCCGCGCCGGGGATCCCGATCACCAGCTCGCGGCGCGCGCAGCTGATGCAGATCGCGGCCCACCCGGACGACGACCTGTACTTCATGAACCCGGACAGCCAGCGGATGCTGGACGCCGGTGTCCCGCTGGTCTCCATATACGTCACCGCCGGCGAACACGACGGCAAGAACCACATACCCGGCCGCAAGGACACCCCCGCCGACAAGGCGGCCTACTCCTCCGCCCGCCACCAGGGCCTCCGCCAGGCCTACGCGACGATGCTGGGACTCGACAAGTTCACCGCCTGGCAGAAGGGCGTCATCACGCTCCGCGGGGACCGCCGTGCCGAGATCAACACCCTCACCCACGGCAGCCGCCGCGTCGAGCTGATCTTCCTCAACCTCTCCATGCACGCCCCGCGCCGCTGGATGGCGCTGCCGAGCCTGTGGAAGGACCGGGCTCTGGGCCTGCGGACCGTGGTGGCCGACGACTCCCCCGTACGCAGGGCCGACACCTACGACTACGACTCCCTCGTCGACGTCCTCGTCGGGCTCATGGAGCGGTACCAGCCGACCGTGATCCACACGCTGGACCCGGACCCCGACATCCAGCACAGCGACGAGAAGACCCGGAAGAAGGACTCCGAACAGCGCGGCTACTCCGACCACGCGGACCACACCGCCGTCGCGTCCTTCAGCTGGGCCGCCATGGTCCGGTGGGTCGCCGACGCGACGAAGGACGGCGGTGCCCTGCCCGCCTTCGTGACCACGTCCTTCCGCGGCTACTACAACCGGCACTGGCCCAAGAACCTCCCGGAGCCGGTCCTCAGGGAGAAGGCCGCGCACCTCGTGCCCTACGGCGGCGATCCGTCCTGGCAGTGCGGCAACAGCGGCGGCTGCGGCGACTACAACGTCGGCGGCGTCCGCCCGCTCACCAACAAGAAGGGCTGGGTACGGGCCACCCACTACCGCTATCCGGGCGCCGGGCCCGTCGTGGCCACCGAGCCGGACGGACGGCTCGCCGTGTACGGAGTGCTGGGCCTGCGCGCGGTGCGCTGGCGCGAGACGGAGCCCGGCAGCGGCCAGTGGGGCGAGCCGGGCGACCTGGGCGGCGGGCCGCTGGCGCCCGGGCTCGGCGGGGTGACCCTGGAGGACGGCCGGCAGTTGCTGTTCGGGCTCCGGTTCGCGGCGCTCGGCGGGCACGGCGGGCCGAACAAGCGGGAGATCGTGCTGCTGGAGCAGCGGGAGCCGGGCGGGGCGTTCCTCGCCTGGACCGGGCTGGGCAACCCGGAGCGGGGCGACGACCGGGGGCGGCGGCTGGGCGTTCCGGTGGCGGTGGCCGACCGGGACGGCCGGGTCCACCTCTTCGTACGCAACGCGGACAAGGGCGTGAGCGGCCGGGTCCGGGAGGCGGACGGGACGTGGGGGCCCTGGGAAGACCTGGGCGGGGCCGAGGTGCAGGACGGGCTGTCGGCCGCGCTGGACGGCACGGGCCGCGTCCACCTGTTCGCGGCGGGCCGCGAAAGCGTCCACCACTGGACGCAGGACGCCCCGGGCGGTCCGGTCACCTCCCGCGCGGGTACCGCCCTCCCCGTCTCCGGGGACCCGGTGGCCGTGGCCGCGACCCACGACGGCGGCCTGGCGCTCTACTACCGCGCCCCCACCCGCAAGGACCTGACGGCGGTACGCCCCGACGGCACCGCTCTTCCCGGGGTCACCCTCGACGGGTACGGCCCGGTCGCCACGGCCGTCGGCCCCCAGGGCCCGGTCCTCCTCGGCAAGGACCTCCGCGGCCGCGTCCAGATCCGCACCCCGGACGGCCGCGTCACCATCCGTACGCAGGGCGCCGTCGCGCTGGAGTCGGCCACCCTCCACGAGAGCAAAAGGCACGGCGTCCTCGCCATAGGCATGGGCGCGGACGCCCATCCATGGACCTGGACCCCGGAACCCCGCACAGAGGGCTGAGACAACGCGAAGGGCCCCGCACCTCTCGGTGCGGGGCCCTTCTTGCAGCTCTGCGGCGAGCTACCAGGTCAGATCAGAATTACTTCGTGATCTTGGTGACCTGGCCGGCGCCGACGGTCCGGCCACCCTCACGGATGGCGAACTTCAGGCCCTCCTCCATGGCGACCGGCTGGATCAGCGAGACCGTCATGGTGGTGTTGTCGCCCGGCATGACCATCTCGGTGCCCTCGGGGAGGGTCACGACGCCGGTCACGTCCGTGGTACGGAAGTAGAACTGCGGGCGGTAGTTGTTGAAGAACGGCGTGTGGCGGCCACCCTCGTCCTTGGACAGGATGTAGGCCTGCGCCTCGAACTCGGTGTGCGGGGTGACCGAGCCCGGCTTGATGATGCACTGGCCGCGCTCGACGTCCTCGCGCTTGATGCCACGGAGGAGCAGACCGACGTTCTCACCGGCCTGGCCCTCGTCGAGCAGCTTGCGGAACATCTCGATGCCGGTGACCGTGGTGGTGGTCTTCTCGGTCTTGATGCCGATGATGTCGACGGTCTCGTTGACCTTGAGGACACCACGCTCGATACGGCCGGTGACGACCGTACCGCGACCGGTGATCGTGAAGACGTCCTCGATCGGCATCAGGAACGGCTTGTCGACGTCACGCTCGGGCTGCGGGATCGACTCGTCGACGGCGGCCATGAGCTTGAGGACGGACTCGCCCCACTCCTTGTCGCCCTCGAGCGCCTTGAGCGCCGAGACCTTGACGACCGGAACGTCGTCGCCCGGGAACTCGTACTCGGTGAGGAGCTCACGAACCTCGAGCTCGACGAGCTCCAGGATCTCCTCGTCGTCCACCATGTCGGCCTTGTTCAGGGCGACGACGATGTACGGAACGCCGACCTGGCGGGCCAGGAGCACGTGCTCCTTGGTCTGCGGCATCGGGCCGTCGGTGGCGGCGACCACGAGGATGGCGCCGTCCATCTGGGCAGCACCGGTGATCATGTTCTTGATGTAGTCCGCGTGACCGGGGCAGTCGACGTGGGCGTAGTGACGCGACTCGGTCTGGTACTCGACGTGCGCGATGGAGATGGTGATACCGCGCTGGCGCTCCTCAGGAGCCTTGTCGATCTGGTCGAAGGCCGAGGCCTCGTTCAGGTCCGGGTACGCGTCGTGCAGCACCTTGGTAATGGCGGCCGTGAGGGTCGTCTTACCGTGGTCGATGTGACCGATGGTGCCGATGTTGACGTGCGGCTTAGTCCGCTCGAACTTCGCCTTCGCCACGGGGTTCCTCCTGAGAGTGGTTCTGGTACGCCTTACTCATCGGCGCCAGGTGATCTTTGCTGGGTGGCCACCCGCCGGGACCCTGCCTCGGGTTTCGGGGCCGAGCCCCGGCGGATGGTGTCAAGCCTAAAGCGTGAACTCGGGAGAGTTACTCGCCCTTGGCCTTCGCGATGATCTCCTCGGCGACGTTCCGCGGAACCTCGGCGTAGGAGTCGAACTGCATCGAGTAGCTTGCGCGACCCGAGGTCTTGCTGCGGAGGTCGCCGACGTAGCCGAACATCTCCGAGAGCGGCACCAGGCCCTTGACGACCCGGGCGCCAGCCCGCTCCTCCATGGCCTGGATCTGGCCACGGCGGGAGTTGATGTCACCGATGACGTCACCCATGTAGTCCTCGGGCGTGGTGACCTCGACGGCCATCATCGGCTCGAGGAGCACGGGGGACGCCTTGCGCGCGGCCTCCTTGAAGGCCTGCGAACCGGCGATCTTGAAGGCGAGCTCGGAGGAGTCGACCTCGTGGTAGGCACCGTCGAGAAGCGTGACGCGGACGCCCGTCATCTCGTAGCCCGCGAGGATGCCGAACTGCATGGCCTCCTGGCAGCCGGCGTCCACCGAAGGAATGTATTCCTTCGGGATACGGCCACCGGTGACCTTGTTGACGAACTCGTACGAGGCGTCGCCGCCCTCGATCGGCTCGACCGCGATCTGCACCTTGGCGAACTGACCGGTACCACCGGTCTGCTTCTTGTGGGTGTAGTCCACGCGCTCGACGGCCTTGCGGATCGTCTCACGGTACGCGACCTGCGGCTTACCGACGTTGGCCTCGACCTTGAACTCACGCTTCATACGGTCGACGAGCACCTCGAGGTGAAGCTCACCCATACCGCCGATGACGGTCTGGCCGGTCTCCTCGTTGGTGTGCACCTGGAAGGAGGGGTCCTCCTCCGCGAGACGCTGGATGGCGACACCCAGCTTCTCCTGGTCACCCTTGGACTTGGGCTCGATGGCGACCTCGATGACCGGCGCCGGGAAGTCCATGGACTCCAGGATCACCGGGTTCTTCTCGTCGCACAGCGTCTCACCGGTCGTGGTCTGCTTCAGACCCATGACGGCGATGATGTCGCCGGCGCCCACCGACTCGATCTCCTCACGCTTGTTCGCGTGCATGCGGTAGATCTTGCCGATGCGCTCCCTCTTGCCCTTGACCGAGTTCAGCACCGAGGTGCCGGACTCCAGGCGACCGGAGTAGATCCGGACGAAGGTGAGCTTGCCGAGGTGCGGGTCGCTCATGATCTTGAACGCCAGCGCCGACAGCGGCTCGTCGTCGGACGGCTTGCGCTTGACGACCGTCTCCGCGTCCTTGACGTCGTGGCCCTCGATGGCCTCGATGTCGACGGGCGACGGCAGGTAGCGCACGACCGCGTCGAGCAGGGGCTGGACGCCCTTGTTCTTGAACGCGGTGCCGCAGAACACCGGGGTCACCGTGGTGCCGGTGCCCTTGCCGGAGGCGATGGTGATACGACGGATCGCGGCGTACAGCTGCTCCTCGGACGGCTCCTGGCCCTCCAGGTACAGCTCCATGATCTCTTCGTCGTTCTCGGCCACGGCCTCGAGCAGCTTGCCGCGGTACTCCTCGGCAGCCTCGGTGTGGGTGTCGGGGATGTCGACGATGTCGTACATCTCACCCTTGGCCGCCTCGGCGGACCAGACCAGGGCCTTCATCCGAACGAGGTCGATGACGCCCTTGAAGTCGGCCTCGGCACCGATCGGGAGCTGCATGACGATCGGCTGCGCGCCCAGGCGGTCGCTGATCATGTCGACACAGCGGTGGAACTCGGCGCCGGTCCGGTCGAGCTTGTTGACGAAGCAGATACGCGGAACGCCGTAGCGGTCCGCCTGACGCCACACGGTCTCGGACTGCGGCTCAACGCCGGCGACGCCGTCGAACACCGTCACCGCACCGTCGAGCACGCGGAGCGAACGCTCCACCTCGACGGTGAAGTCGACGTGGCCCGGGGTGTCGATGATGTTGATGGTGTGGTCAACGTCTTCCAGCGGCCAGTGGCAGGTCGTCGCGGCAGACGTGATCGTGATGCCGCGCTCCTGCTCCTGCTCCATCCAGTCCATCGTGGCAGCGCCGTCGTGGACTTCACCGATCTTGTAGGAGACACCGGTGTAGAACAGGATCCGCTCGGTGGTGGTCGTCTTGCCCGCGTCGATGTGGGCCATGATCCCGATGTTGCGGACCTTGGCCAGGTCAAGCGAAGTGGTAGCCATAAGGCTTCAGTCTTCTCTCGGTCTCGATGTGGGTGCGACTACCAGCGGTAGTGCGCGAAGGCCTTGTTGGACTCGGCCATCTTGTGCGTGTCCTCACGCTTCTTGACCGAAGCACCGAGGCCGTTGGAGGCGTCGAGGAGCTCGTTCATGAGGCGCTCGGTCATGGTCTTCTCGCGACGGGCGCGGGAGTAACCCACGAGCCAGCGCAGCGCGAGCGTGGAGGCGCGACCGGGCTTGACCTCGATCGGCACCTGGTAGGTGGCGCCACCGACGCGGCGGGACTTGACCTCGAGAGACGGCTTGACGTTCTCAAGAGCGCGCTTCAGCGTGATGACCGGGTCGTTGCCGGTCTTCTCGCGGAGGCCTTCCATGGCGCCGTAGACGATCCGCTCGGCGGTGGAACGCTTGCCGTTCAGCAGGATCTTGTTGATGAGCGAGGTCACCAGAGGAGAGCCGTAGACCGGGTCGATGATGACCGGGCGCTTCGGGGCGGGGCCCTTACGAGGCATTCTTACTTCTCCTTCTTGGCGCCGTAGCGGCTGCGGGCCTGCTTGCGGTTCTTGACACCCTGGGTGTCGAGCGAGCCGCGGATGATCTTGTAGCGAACACCCGGCAGGTCCTTCACACGGCCACCACGCACGAGCACGATGGAGTGCTCCTGCAGGTTGTGTCCCTCACCCGGGATGTAAGCCGTGACCTCGATCCCGCTGGTCAGACGCACACGCGCGACCTTGCGGAGGGCCGAGTTCGGCTTCTTCGGGGTGGTCGTGAACACACGCGTGCAGACGCCGCGGCGCTGAGGGGAACCCTCGAGTGCGGGCGTCTTGTTCTTCTCGACCTTGTCCTGCCGGCCCTTCCGGACCAGCTGCTGGATCGTAGGCACTACTTCTCCGGTTTCTGTGTGCCGTGTAGTAAAGCTAACCTGGAACGTCGCCGACCCACGCGGTCGGGTGTGTCGAATACTGCGATCTCCCGCCGCCTGGCGGAAAAGGGCGCAGATTGCGGTGGCCAATGCTCGACTCGCCGTGCGGCTGAGGACACACACAGGAGCCCAGGCACACCCCAGGCACAAGGTCTGAGCGTACCTACCTCATGGACTTCGGTCAAAACAAATGCGGACGGCAGCGACACGCCGGATTTGATCATCCCCGATACGACCGTTCGTG
This sequence comes from Streptomyces sp. NPDC000229, assembly GCF_040300825.1. NCBI lineage: Bacteria > Bacillati > Actinomycetota > Actinomycetes > Kitasatosporales > Streptomycetaceae > Streptomyces > Streptomyces sp. NPDC000229. The sequence goes on along the minus strand of NZ_JBEPEL010000002.1, from coordinate 37,949 downwards.
GCGCGATCTGTGCATTCTGTCCCCGCGAGGCCGCTTCTTCAGTACGTTGATCCGTCCGCTCGACGAATCGGGGGCCCATGGCGGTGGCGCATTCATCCGGCGGAGGCACCGGGTGCCGTTTCTCACACGGCTGGAGACGGCCGTCCGCCAGGCGCTGCCGGCCCTCGGGCGCGAGTTGAGCTTCACGCCCCGCATGGTCCTGCTCCACCAGCGCGAACCGTCGCCGCACGCCCTGTTCCTCGTCCACGGCTGGTCCAAGGTCACCGCGTCCGCCGCCAACGGATACGAGGCGCTCCTCGCCCTGCGCGGCCCGGGCGACATCGTTCCCCCGCCGTCCCGTGCGCCCTGCTGGGGCTGACCTCCGACCGCACGCGCGCGGCGGATGGACCCGGCGCGGATGCACGGCCGGCGTACGGACGAGGGCATCGAGGTCGCCGTACCGCGGAGCAAGCAGAGCCGGCCGGGTCGGTGGCGGCCTCCCGGGAGATGGTGCAGCGGCTGCTGATCACGCGCCCCGGCGCGCTGCGGTGGATCGTCCGCGCCGAGCGCCCCGACGGCTGACACCACCCGTCCGCGGTGTATGACCGCCGGTATGGTCAGCGGCCTGCTCGCCGGTCGCAGGTGGAGCCCCAGCGCACTGTCCGCGCCCGGCGGGGCCCGCCTGGTGGGCCGGCGCCTCCGCGCTCGCTCTGGCCCCTGCTGACGCTGCTGAGGGCCATCGTGCCACGGTACGGCGGGAGCGGCTGGGAGCAGGGCCAGCCCACTTTCGCACTTCGGTGACACCCAGGAGGCCGTACGCCACGGCCTGCTGGCGGAGGCGCTCGCCGAAACCGAGCGCGCCGGTGCCGCTCCTCGCGGCGCTGACCGAGAACAGCCGCATCGCCGCCCGCAAGCACCAGTGGACGTCGGCCGACGTCACCCTCGCCGTGCCGTACGCCCTCGCCTCCGTCGGACGGCGTGCCGAGCTGCGGGCCGATCAGCACGCGGCGGCGCTCGGCTTCGCGCCCATGCCGGCCGCCGTCCTCGACGAGCTGCACCGGGCGGAGCAGCACCAGCAGGCGCAGGCCGCGGCCGTCGCGGCGTACCACGGCCGGCCGCCGCCGCAGGAGAGCCCGCTGAGCAAGCTGCTCGCCTCGCACCCGGACCACTGCACCGGCTGCACCACCTCCAGCCGTACCTGCATCCCCAGCGCCAGGACACGCCGAAGGGCGGTCACCCCGTACGAAACGGGGTGACCGCCCTTCGGTCGATCAAGCGACTCGCTTACTGGTTGTACGGACCGTAGTCGTAGTCCTCCAGCGGAACGGCCTGGCCGGAGCCGGTGCCGAACGGCGAGTAGTCGATGTCGTCGTAGCCGACGGCCGAGTACATCGCGGCCTTGGCCTCCTCGGTCGGCTCGACCCGGATGTTGCGGTAGCGGGACAGACCCGTACCGGCCGGGATGAGCTTACCGATGATGACGTTCTCCTTGAGGCCGATCAGGGAGTCGGACTTGGCGTTGATCGCCGCGTCCGTCAGGACCCTGGTCGTCTCCTGGAAGGAGGCCGCGGACAGCCACGACTCCGTCGCCAGCGACGCCTTGGTGATACCCATCAGCTGCGGACGGCCGGAGGCGGGGTGACCGCCCTCGGTGACCACACGACGGTTCTCCGACTCGAACTTCGACCGCTCGACCAGCTCGCCCGGCAGGAGCTCCGCGTCGCCGGACTCGATGATCGTCACACGGCGCAGCATCTGCCGGATGATGATCTCGATGTGCTTGTCGTGGATCGACACGCCCTGCGAGTTGTAGACCTTCTGGACCTCGCCGACCAGGTGGACCTGGACGGCACGCTGGCCGAGGATGCGCAGCACGTCGTGCGGGTTGGTGGCACCCGCGGTGAGCTTCTGGCCCACCTCGACGTGGTCGCCCTCGTGCACCAGGACCTTGGCGCGCTTCGAGATCGGGTAGGCCGTCTCGTCGCTGCCGTCGTCCGGGGTGACGACGATCTTCTTCGTCTTCTCGGTCTCCTCGATCCGCACGCGGCCGGAGGCCTCGGAGATCGGGGCGACACCCTTCGGCGTACGAGCCTCGAAGAGCTCGACGACACGGGGCAGACCCTGGGTGATGTCGTCACCGGCCACACCACCGGTGTGGAAGGTACGCATCGTCAGCTGCGTACCGGGCTCACCGATGGACTGGGCGGCGATGATGCCGACCGCCTCACCGATGTCGACCAGCTTGCCGGTGGCGAGCGAGCGGCCGTAGCAGAAGGCACAGGTGCCGACCGCGGACTCGCAGGTCAGGACCGAGCGGGTCTTGACCTCCTCGACACCCGCGTTGACCAGGGCGTCGATGAGCACGTCGCCCAGGTCCACGTTGGCCGGCGCGATGACCTTGCCGTCCACGACGACGTCCTCGGCGAGCATCCGCGCGTACACGGACGTCTCGACGTCGTCCGCCTTGCGCAGCACACCGTCGGCACCGCGCTCGGCGATCCGCAGCTTCAGACCGCGCTCGGTGCCGCAGTCCTCCTCGCGGATGATCACGTCCTGCGAGACGTCCACCAGACGACGGGTCAGGTAACCCGAGTCGGCGGTACGCAGAGCGGTGTCCGCGAGACCCTTACGGGCACCGTGCGTGGAGATGAAGTACTCCAGCACGGACAGACCCTCACGGAACGACGCCTTGATCGGACGCGGGATCGTCTCGTTCTTCGCGTTCGACACCAGACCACGCATACCGGCAATCTGACGCATCTGCATCATGTTGCCTCGTGCACCCGAGTTCACCATCATGAAGATCGGGTTGGTCTTCGGGAAGTTGTCGTTCATCGCCTCGGCAACCTCGTTGGTCGCCTTGGTCCAGATCGCGATGAGCTCCTGCGTGCGCTCGTCCTTGGTGATCAGACCGCGCTCGTACTGCTTCTGGACCTTCTCGTCCAGAGCCTCGTACGACTTGACGATCTCCTTCTTCGCCTCGGGAACGACGACGTCGGAGATGGCGACGGTGACACCGGAACGGGTCGCCCAGTAGAAGCCGGCCGCCTTCAGGTTGTCGAGCGTCGCCGCCACGATGACCTTGGGGTAGCGCTCGGCGAGGTCGTTGACGATCTCGGAGAGCTGCTTCTTGCCGACCGAGTAGTCGACGAACGGGTAGTCCTCGGGCAGCAGCTCGTTGAAGAGCGCACGGCCCAGGGTCGTCCGCAGACGGAACGAGTCACCCTGCTGCCACTCCGGCTCACCCTCCTCCGCCACCGGCGGAGTCCAGCCACGCGGCGGGACGGTGCCGATCGGGAAGCGGATGTCGACCTTCGCCTGGAGCGAGAGCTCGCCCATGTCGAAAGCCATGATCGCTTCGGCGGTGGAGTTGAAGGCGCGGCCCTCACCCTTGACCTCGCGCTCCTCCTCGTCCGTGGTGAGGAAGAAGAGGCCCAGCACCATGTCCTGGGTCGGCATGGTGACGGGACGGCCGTCGGCCGGCTTGAGGATGTTGTTCGAGGACAGCATCAGGATGCGGGCCTCGGCCTGCGCCTCCGCGGACAGCGGCAGGTGCACGGCCATCTGGTCACCGTCGAAGTCCGCGTTGAACGCGGTGCAGACGAGCGGGTGGATCTGGATGGCCTTGCCCTCGACCAGCTGCGGCTCGAAGGCCTGGATGCCGAGGCGGTGCAGCGTGGGCGCACGGTTCAGCAGCACCGGGTGCTCGGCGATGACCTCTTCGAGGACGTCGTACACCACGGTGCGGCCGCGCTCGACCATGCGCTTGGCCGACTTGATGTTCTGCGCGTGGTTCAGGTCGACCAGGCGCTTCATCACGAACGGCTTGAAGAGCTCCAGCGCCATGGCCTTGGGCAGACCGCACTGGTGCAGCTTCAGCTGCGGGCCGACGACGATGACGGAACGCGCCGAGTAGTCGACTCGCTTACCGAGCAGGTTCTGACGGAAGCGACCCTGCTTACCCTTCAGCATGTCGCTGAGGGACTTCAGCGGGCGGTTACCGGGACCGGTGACCGGGCGACCGCGGCGGCCGTTGTCGAACAGCGCGTCGACGGCCTCCTGGAGCATCCGCTTCTCGTTGTTCACGATGATCTCGGGGGCACCGAGGTCAAGGAGACGCTTGAGGCGGTTGTTGCGGTTGATGACGCGGCGGTACAGGTCGTTCAGGTCGGAGGTCGCGAAGCGGCCACCGTCCAGCTGCACCATCGGACGCAGGTCCGGCGGGATGACCGGGACGCAGTCCAGCACCATGCCCTTGGGGCTGTTGGAGGTCTGCAGGAACGCGGACACGACCTTCAGCCGCTTCAGCGCACGGGTCTTCTTCTGGCCCTTGCCCGTACGGATGATCTCGCGGAGCTTCTCGGCCTCCTCGTCGAGGTCGAAGGACTCCAGGCGCTTCTGCAGCGCCGCGGCACCCATCGAACCGTCGAAGTAGGTGCCGAAGCGGTCGCGCAGCTCGCGGTAGAGCAGCTCGTCGCCCTCGAGGTCCTGGACCTTGAGGTTCTTGAAGCGGTTCCACACCTCGTCGAGACGGTCGATCTCGCGCTGGGCGCGGTCGCGCAGCTGCTTCATCTCGCGCTCGGCGCCCTCGCGCACCTTGCGGCGCACGTCGGCCTTGGCGCCCTCGGCCTCCAGCTCGGCCAGGTCGGTCTCGAGCTTCTTGGCACGGGCCTCGAGGTCGGCGTCGCGGCGGTTCTCGATCTGCTGGCGCTCGACGGAGACGTGGGCCTCCAGCGAGGGCAGGTCGCGCGTGCGGCGCTCCTCGTCGACGTACGTGATCATGTACGCCGCGAAGTAGATGACCTTCTCCAGGTCCTTCGGGGCGAGGTCCAGCAGGTAGCCCAGGCGGGACGGGACGCCCTTGAAGTACCAGATGTGGGTAACGGGAGCGGCCAGCTCGATGTGGCCCATCCGCTCACGGCGCACCTTGGCGCGGGTGACCTCGACGCCACACCGCTCACAGATGATGCCCTTGAAGCGGACACGCTTGTACTTGCCGCAGTAGCACTCCCAGTCCCGGGTCGGACCGAAGATCTTCTCGCAGAAGAGTCCGTCCTTTTCGGGCTTCAGGGTGCGGTAGTTGATGGTCTCCGGCTTCTTGACCTCGCCGTGGGACCACTGACGGATGTCGTCCGCGGTGGCCAGGCCGATCCGCAGCTCGTCGAAGAAGTTGACGTCGAGCACTATGCGTCAATCCCTCTCAGGGTTTGAGTCTCAATCATGGTCTGTACGGGTCCGGGGCAGGGCCGGGGCCTCACGAGGAGGCCCCGACCAGACCCGTCAGACCTCTTCGACGCTGCTCGGCTCGCGCCGGGACAGGTCGATACCGAGCTCCTCCGCAGCGCGGAAGACGTCCTCGTCGGTGTCGCGCATCTCGATGGACATGCCGTCCGAGGACAGCACCTCCACGTTGAGGCACAGGGACTGCATCTCCTTGATGAGCACCTTGAAGGACTCGGGGATGCCGGGCTCGGGGATGTTCTCGCCCTTGACGATGGCCTCGTAGACCTTCACGCGGCCGGTGACGTCGTCGGACTTGATGGTCAGGAGCTCCTGGAGGGCGTACGCGGCGCCGTAAGCCTCCAGCGCCCACACCTCCATCTCACCGAAGCGCTGGCCACCGAACTGAGCCTTACCACCCAGCGGCTGCTGGGTGATCATCGAGTACGGGCCGGTCGAACGCGCGTGCAGCTTGTCGTCGACCAGGTGGTGGAGCTTGAGGATGTACATGTACCCGACCGAGATCGGGTCCGGGAACGGCTCGCCGGAGCGGCCGTCGAACAGGCGCGCCTTACCGGTCGGGAGGACCATCCGGTCCCCGTCGCGGTTCGGGATGGTGTGCTGGAGCAGACCGGCCAGCTCGTCCTCACGCGCACCGTCGAAGACGGGGGTGGCGACGTTGGTACCGGGCTCCACCTTGTCGGCGCCGATGGCCTGGAGGCGCTGCGCCCACTCGTCCGCGAGGCCGGAGACGTCCCAGCCGCGGCTGGCGAGCCAGCCGAGGTGGATCTCCAGGACCTGTCCCGGGTTCATTCGGGACGGGACACCCAGCGGGTTGAGGATGATGTCGACCGGGGTGCCGTCCTCCAGGAACGGCATGTCCTCGATCGGCAGGATCTTGGAGATGACGCCCTTGTTGCCGTGACGGCCGGCGAGCTTGTCACCGTCGGTGATCTTGCGCTTCTGCGCGACGTACACGCGCACCAGCTGGTTCACACCGGGGGGAAGCTCGTCGCCCTCCTCGCGGTCGAAGACGCGGACGCCGATGACCTTGCCGGTCTCGCCGTGCGGCACCTTCAGCGAGGTGTCACGGACCTCACGGGCCTTCTCACCGAAGATCGCGCGGAGCAGGCGCTCCTCCGGGGTCAGCTCGGTCTCACCCTTCGGCGTGACCTTGCCGACCAGGATGTCGCCGGCGACGACCTCGGCACCGATACGGATGATGCCGCGCTCGTCGAGGTCGGCGAGGACCTCCTCGGAGACGTTCGGGATGTCCCGGGTGATCTCCTCCGGGCCGAGCTTGGTGTCACGGGCGTCGACCTCGTGCTCCTCGATGTGGATCGAGGAGAGGACGTCGTCCTGCACGAGGCGCTGCGACAGGATGATCGCGTCCTCGTAGTTGTGACCCTCCCACGGCATGAACGCGACCAGCAGGTTCTTGCCGAGCGCCATCTCACCGTTCTCGGTGGCGGGGCCGTCGGCGAGGACCTGGCCCTCGATCACGCGGTCGCCCTCGGAGACGACGACCTTCTGGTTGACCGAGGTGCCCTGGTTGGAGCGGGAGAACTTGGCGACGCGGTACGTGGTGTACGTGCCGTCGTCGTTGGCGACGGTGACGTAGTCGGCCGAGACCTCCTGGATCACACCGTCCTTCTCGGCCTTGATGACGTCGCCGGCGTCGGTGGCACAGCGGTACTCCATGCCGGTGCCGACCAGCGGCGCCTCCGCCTTGATGAGCGGAACGGCCTGGCGCATCATGTTCGCGCCCATGAGGGCACGGTTGGCGTCGTCGTGCTCGAGGAACGGGATCATGGCGGTCGCGACCGACACCATCTGGCGCGGCGAGACGTCCATGTAGTCCACGTCGTCGGGCGCGACGTAGTCGACCTCGCCGCCACGGCGGCGGACCAGCACGCGGGCCTCGGCGAACCGGAGCTCGTCGGTCAGCGGCGCGTTGGCCTGGGCGATGACGAAGCGGTCCTCTTCGTCGGCGGTCAGGTAGTCGACCTCGTCGGTGACCTGGCCCTCGACGACCTTGCGGTACGGCGTCTCGACGAAACCGAACGCGTTGACGCGTCCGTACGAGGCGAGCGAACCGATCAGACCGATGTTCGGGCCTTCGGGGGTCTCGATCGGGCACATACGGCCGTAGTGAGACGGGTGCACGTCTCGGACCTCGAAGCCGGCCCGCTCACGGGACAGACCACCGGGGCCGAGCGCCGACAGGCGGCGCTTGTGCGTCAGACCAGAGAGCGGGTTGTTCTGGTCCATGAACTGCGACAGCTGGCTGGTGCCGAAGAACTCCTTGATGGAGGCGACGACCGGCCGGATGTTGATCAGGGTCTGCGGCGTGATCGCCTCGACGTCCTGGGTCGTCATGCGCTCACGCACGACGCGCTCCATCCTCGCCAGACCCGTACGGACCTGGTTCTGGATGAGCTCGCCCACGTTGCGCAGACGGCGGTTGCCGAAGTGGTCGATGTCGTCGGTCTCGACGACGATCTGCGTGCCGTTCTCGCCCACCGTCTCGGTCTCGCCCGCGTGGAGCTTCACCAGGTACTTGATGGTGGCGATGATGTCGTCGGTGGTGAGCACACCGGCGTCCAGCGGCTCGTCGGCGCCGAGCTTCTTGTTCACCTTGTAGCGGCCGACCTTGGCGAGGTCGTAGCGCTTGGGGTTGAAGTAGAGGTTCTCGAGCAGCGTCTGAGCGGCCTCGCGCGTCGGCGGCTCGCCCGGGCGCAGCTTGCGGTAGATGTCGAGCAGCGCGTCGTCCTGGCCCTGGGTGTGGTCCTTCTCCAGGGTGGCGCGCATGGACTCGTACTCGCCGAACTCCTGGAGGATCTGCTCGGTGGTCCAGCCGAGAGCCTTGAGGAGGACGGTCACGGACTGCTTGCGCTTGCGGTCGATGCGGACACCGACCATGTCGCGCTTGTCGATCTCCATCTCCAGCCAGGCACCCCGGGACGGGATGATCTTGGCGGAGAAGATGTCCTTGTCGGACGTCTTGTCGATGGAGGAGTCGAAGTAGACACCCGGCGAGCGGACGAGCTGCGACACCACGACACGCTCGGTGCCGTTGATGACGAAGGTGCCCTTGTTGGTCATGAGCGGGAAGTCGCCCATGAAGACCGTCTGGGACTTGATCTCGCCGGTCTCGTTGTTGGTGAACTCGGCCGTGACGAAGAGCGGCGCGGCGTACGTGAAGTCGCGCTCCTTGCACTCGTCGATCGAGTTCTTCGGGGGCTCGAAGCGGTGGTCGCGGAAAGTCAGCGACATCGACCCGGAAAAGTCCTCGATCGGCGAGATCTCCTCGAAGATCTCTTCCAGACCGGACTTGGTGGGGACGTCCTGTCCGGACTCCAGAGCCGCCTCGACACGAGCCTTCCACGCGGCGTTGCCGAGCAGCCAGTCAAAGCTCTCGGTCTGCAGCGCGAGGAGGTTCGGAACCTCGAGGGGCTCCTTGATCTTTGCAAAGGAGATGCGCAGCGGGGCGGTGCTTGCGCCGTTGTTCGTATTCGCGGTCGAGGCGTTGCGCGAGGCGGCCAAGAGGGGGTCCTTCCGAGGGCTCGGACTCACTACGCGCGTACCGGTCCCTCGCCGGACACGGAGACAGACTCCCTGATTTCAGCCAAAAGGCCAGGTCAGGAGACTCGGTCAACTGTGCTCTTGCGAGGGGATGCCCCTGGTGACGGGCAGGGGGCAGCTAACAGGCAGCGCAAAGGGTCAGTGTAGCCACTTGGCCCACTGATGTCCAGGGCGAGTAAATCGCGACCCTCGTTGTTCTCAACTCCGCGGCACCTCGCGCCGTTGGCGCACATCGATACTGCCCGTTCGGCCGTCGATCCATGCCTCGGATCCGGATCGTTGTGACGGCGCGTCCTGAGAATTGCGCGCGGCGTGCGGTTCGTCAAGGCCCCCAGCCGGGTGGGGCCGTGAGGGACGCACGGCGAAGATCACCATACTCCGCGCTCGGCCCGGCGCAAGGCAGGCGTCCCGGCAACGCCGAAGGGCGACCACCCGGATGGGTGATCGCCCTTCGAAACGCCCTGTGAGGGGCGCTGAGCGAGTCAGGAGACTCGCGAGGTGTTACTTGACCTCGACGGAGGCGCCGGCAGCCTTGAGGGACTCGGCAGCCTTCTCCGCGGCGTCCTTGGCGACCTTCTCGAGGACCGGCTTCGGGGTGCCGTCGACGAGGTCCTTGGCCTCCTTCAGGCCCAGGGAGGTCAGCTCACGCACGACCTTGATGACCTGGATCTTCTTGTCGCCGGCGCCGGTGAGGATGACGTCGAACTCGTCCTTCTCCTCGACGGCCTCGGCGGCAGCGGCACCGGCGCCACCAGCGGCGGCAACGGCGACCGGGGCGGCGGCGGTGACGTCGAACTTCTCCTCGAACGCCTTCACGAACTCGGAGAGCTCGATGAGGGTCATCTCCTCGAACTGCGCGAGCAGGTCTTCCTGAGACAGCTTCGCCATGATGGCGGTCCTTCCACTAAATCGGCGGGTGCCGGGTGTACATGTGAGGCGGGCGTACGTTGGGCCCGCTGCGACCGTCGCCCCTAGGGGGCCACGATCAATGCGCGAGCCGAATTACTCGGCACCGCCCTGCTCGGCCTGCTTGGCACGAAGCGCCTCCGCGGTGCGGACGAACTTCGAGGGAAGCGCCTGGAAGAGCGCGGCAGTCTGGGACTGCTTGCCCTTCATGGCGCCCGCCAGCTTGGCGAGCAGAACCTCGCGGGACTCGAGGTCCGCAAGCTTCTTGATCTCATCGGCGGAGAGTGCCTTGCCATCAAGGACACCGCCCTTGATGATCAGGTTGGGGTTCTCCTTGGCGAAGTCACGAAGACCCTTCGCCGACTCCACCGGGTCACCGGTGATGAAGGCGACAGCCGTCGGACCAGCGAACTGGTCGTCCAGCGTCGTGATCCCGGCCTCGTTGGCCGCAATCTTGGTCAGCGTGTTCTTCACCACGGCGTACTGGGCGTTCTCACCGAGCGAACGGCGCAGCTGCTTGAGCTGTGCCACGGTGAGACCGCGGTACTCGGTCAGCACGGCGGCGTTCGAGCTGCGGAACTTGTCCGTCAGCTCGGCAACCGCAGCAGACTTGTCGGGCCTCGCCATGAGCCTCGGCCTCCTTCCGGGTGATTCGGACCGCGTGGGCTGAAGGAAGGAGACTGGGCAAAACGAAACGCCCCGGCGCAGGCGCACGGGGCGTGACTCAACCGACTGCGCTCATTGAAGAGCGGCACTCGGGAGTACATCCACAGTCACCTGCGCGGGTCGTCCGCAGCTAGCGGATCCTTCGGCCGCCACACTCTGACGAGCGCGGCAACGACCAGCGGTCTTTGGCTTCTGTGGAAGAGTACGGGACCGCCCCGACGTCAAGCAAATCGGCCCACTCGGGTGATCCGTCGCCGCACGGCCGTCCCGGCGGGCGGGCCCGGAAGCGCACCGGTCCGGACGGCCGGCCCAGCCCGCTCCGACCGGCCTCCGGCCCGGGCCGTACGGTCCACCGCCCAGCCCATCGCCCCACCCCGACCGCGGGGCCGGGCCCGGGGCGCCGGGGCGCCGGGGCCGACGCTCGTCGGAGGCGGGCGCACCTCGCCGGGTCGTCCGACCGTCAGCGGCGCACCGGCCTGCCGGCCGCGGCGTGGTCATGGCCGGCGCGGTATCCGCCGCGCGGGCCGCTCCCCTCCCGGCTGCCGAAGGCACAGACCGCGGCCGGGACCGCCCGGGCGCCCGGCCCCGAGGCGCCGCGCCGCATACGCGGCCGGGACTCTCGGGGTGAGCGCCGGGGGTCAGAGGCCGCCCTCGGTGCCGTCGGTGTCCGCGCCGGTGCCGGCATCCGCCCCGGCGGCGCCGAACTCCTCCATCATCTTCATGAAGTCGAACGTCTCCCCGGCCGGCGGCGCCACCACGGCGGCCTTGATCCCGTAGTCGGAGTACGTGGCGGTGATCTGCACCGTGCCCTGCGGCATCGTCATGCCGAGGTCCATCTTCACCGGGAAGCCGTCCTCGTTGACCCAGAACTCGGTGTCGTATCCCTTGACGCCCGACTTCTCGATCTGGGCGACCAGATCCTTGCGCTCCTGCTCGCTGAGCACGCCGAGCGACTTGTTGGACGTGACCACGTCCTTGACGGACAGCGTGCCCTTGTAGTGCTGGGCATCGGCACCGTCGATCTTCTCGGAGCCGACGTGCTTGAGGTTGGGCGAGTCCAGGAGGAGGGCGAGCTGCTTGGCCGGGGACTGGTTCATGTCCTCCAGGCCGCCCGTCATCTGCTTCTGGAGTTCCTTACTGCCGGAGGCCTTGGCAATCGCGCCGAGGTCCATCTTCATCCAGCGCTTGCCGTCCATCTCCTTGGCGGCCTTGGCACCCATGTCCATGTACATGGCGTTGTCGAGCCACTTCATACGGATCTGCTCGGGCATTTCGGAGCCCGCTCCGGCGCCCGCCATCTCCTTGGGCATCTTCATGGTCATGTCCATGAGCGTGGGTTCCCACCCCATGACGCCCGACATCTCCATGTTGCCCATGCCGCCGGCCCCGGCCGCCCCGGACATCGTCACCGTCATGTGGACCTTGGCGGTCTTGGCCTCGGCCGTCTTCTTGTACGCCGCCTGGACGACCTTGGTCACGGCGTCCCGGGACTGCAGCTCGGGCTCCCCCGTCGCCTTCTTGTCCCCCTTGTCCCCGCCCTGACAGCCGACGGCGCCGACGAGGACCGTCGCCGCGACCAGAGTGATTCCCGCGCGCTTCCGTACGGACATACGTGTGTACCCCACCCCTGTGTTCTCCCTGTGCATACGAAAACGACAGTAACGCAGCCCTCTGACAACGTCGCCGGAAATGAGAACCGGCCCCCGCCGCTCCGGAGAGCTGCGGGGGCCGGTTTCAGTGCGCGAGACCCGCGACTGCCGTCAGATTCAGACGGCGGCCGGGTCCTCCTCGACGAGGAGGTTGCGGGTGCGGTTGGCGTCCAGCGGGATGCCGGGGCCCATCGTGGTGCTGAGGGTCGCCTTCTTGATGTAGCGGCCCTTCGCGGCGGACGGCTTCAGACGGAGGATCTCCTCCAGCGCCGCCGCGTAGTTCTCGACCAGCTTCGTCTCGTCGAAGGAAACCTTGCCGATGATGAAGTGGAGGTTCGAGTGCTTGTCGACGCGGAACTCGATCTTGCCGCCCTTGATCTCGTTGACGGCCTTCGCGACATCCATGGTGACGGTGCCGGTCTTCGGGTTCGGCATCAGACCACGCGGGCCGAGGACGCGGCCGAGGCGGCCGACCTTGCCCATGAGGTCCGGAGTGGCGACGACCGCGTCGAACTCGTTCAGGCGGTTGCCCTTGGAGATCTCGTCGATCAGTTCGTCGGAGCCGACGATGTCGGCGCCCGCGGCTTCCGCGGCCGCAGCACGGTCACCGGTCGCGAAGACCAGGACCCGGGCGGTCTTACCGGTGCCGTGCGGAAGGTTCACGGTGCCACGGACCATCTGGTCGGCCTTGCGCGGGTCAACGCCCAGGCGGAAGGCGACCTCGACGGTGCCGTCGAACTTGGTGGCGGCGGTGTCCTTGGCGAGACGGACGGCCTCGAGGGGGGCGTAGTTACGCTCCCGGTCGACCTTGGCGTCCGCGCCGCGGAGTGCCTTGCTGCGCTTCACTGCTTCTCCTGGTGTGGTTCAGGTGTGGAGTCGTGGTCCGGGCCAGCGCGTGGCCCTCCCACAGGTCGTACGGGGGCTGCTCAGCCCTCGACCGTGATGCCCATGGAGCGGGCGGTGCCGGCGATGATCTTCTCGGCGGCGTCCAGGTCGTTGGCGTTCAGGTCGGGCAGCTTGACCGAGGCGATCTCGCGGACCTGGGCGCTCGTGAGCTTGGCGACCTTGGTCTTGTGCGGCTCGCCGGAGCCCTTGTCCACACCCGCGGCCTTGAGGATCAGCTTGGCGGCCGGCGGAGTCTTGGTGATGAAGGTGAAGGAGCGGTCCTCGTAGACCGTGATCTCCACCGGCACGACCATGCCACGCTGCGACTCGGTCGCGGCGTTGTAGGCCTTGCAGAACTCCATGATGTTGACGCCGTGCTGACCCAGGGCGGGGCCGACCGGCGGAGCCGGGTTGGCCGCACCGGCCTGGATCTGGAGCTTGATAAGCCCCGTGACCTTCTTCTTCTTGGGAGGCATTGCTCTCTCCGGGTCCTAGTGAGAGTTTTCAGCGACCATCCGAAGTCATCCGGATGGAGGCATACCGCACAACGATAACGGGTATCTGCGCGCGGCCAAAAACCGAGCAGGTCAGAACGGGCGCGAGACCCGGTCTGACCTGTTCGGAAACCTGTGGTGTCAGTTCTTCTGGATCTGGTCGAAGCTCAGCTCGACCGGGGTCTCGCGGCCGAAGATCTCGACGAGGCCCTTGACCTTCTTCGAGTCGGCGTTGATCTCGTTGATCGTGGCCTGCAGCGTCGCGAACGGGCCGTCGGTGACGGTGACCGAGTCGCCGACCTCGAAGTCCAGGACCTGAACCTCGACCTTGCGGGCCGGAGCCGGCTTGCCCTCGGCCTCGGCGGCCTCGCGCGCGGCCTTCTCCTCGGCCTCCGGGGCGAGCATCTTGACGATCTCGTCCAGGGTCAGCGGGTACGGGTCGTAGGCGTTGCCCACGAAGCCGGTGACGCCGGGGGTGTTGCGGACGACGCCCCAGGACTCGTTCGTCAGATCCATGCGGACCAGAACGTAACCGGGCAGCTTGTTCTGCCGGACGTTCTTGCGCTCGCCGTTCTTGATCTGGACGATCTCTTCCTCGGGCACCTCGGCCTGGTAGATGAAGTCCTCGACGTTCAGCGAGACGGCGCGCTGTTCCAGGTTGGCCTTCACGCGCTTCTCGTAGCCCGCGTAGGTGTGGATGACGTACCACTCGCCGGGCAGACCGCGCAGCTCGTCGCGGAGCGCGGCGACCGGGTCGACCGGAGCCTCGGGCTCCTCCTCGGCCTCGGCGTCGGCCTCGTCCGCGGCACCCTCGGCCTCGGCGGGCTCGTCGACCTCAACGGTCTCGTCGGCCTCGGCCTCGACGGCCTGCTCGTCCGCGCCCTCGTCCTCGACGTGGATCGCGGCCTCTTCGGCGGCCTCGCCGACAGCGGCGTCCGCAGCTTCCGCCTGGTCCTCGTCGGCCGCCTCGACGACGTCGAGCTCGTCCTGGGCGGACTCGTTCAGGTTCGGGTCAGACACGGTGGCTGCTTCTTCCTGGATACAGATGGGGTGGAACATGCGAAAAGGGGCGCCGGGGTGGGCGCCCTCCGCGGGAATCAGCCGAAGACGTACTTGACTGCTTCCTGGAAGCCAAGGTCAATCACGGTCACCAGACCGATCATGATGACGACGAAGACGATAACGACGGTCGTGTACGTCGTCAGCTGGCTGCGAGTCGGCCAGACGACCTTGCGCAGCTCGGCGACAATCTGACGGTAGAAGAGCGCGAGACGGCCCAGCGGGCCCTTCTTTCCGCGCTTGCCGCCCTTGCGGCTCTTCTTCTTCGACTCCTGTGCTTCGTCCTCGGCATCAGGCATGTCGATGGAGCCTACGGCATCCGTCACGTCTCTCACCTGATTCCGGGTCGGCCGTGCCGCGCCCGGGTGGAGCCGCACGGCGGTGCAATGAAGTACATACCTGCGCACACAACCTGGCGGTGTGTGTAGCAGGGCCGGAGGGACTTGAACCCCCAACCGCCGGTTTTGGAGACCGGTGCTCTACCAATTGAGCTACGACCCTTTGTCGTTCTCCCCCAACCTACCGCATCCGCAGAGGTGGTCGGTGAGGGCCAACGAGCAGAGAGTGTACGTGGTCAGCGGCGCCGCGTCGAACAGATAGCTCCTGACACGGCCCGCACACCCGCCGTCCCCCCACTGTCCGCACGCTGAAACCTGTGTGCCGCGCTCTTTCGTGGTCTGGGACGATGGGCCGCATGAGCGCTGCAACCCCTCCCACCGAGCGCCGGGTCTCCGCCCGAGTCGGCGCGATCTCCGAGTCCGCGACCCTCGCCGTCGACGCCAAGGCCAAGGCCCTCAAGGCCGCCGGGCGTCCGGTGATCGGCTTCGGCGCGGGTGAGCCCGACTTCCCGACGCCCGGCTACATCGTCGAGGCCGCGATCGAGGCCTGCCGCAATCCGAAGTACCACCGCTACACCCCGGCCGGCGGCCTGCCCGAGCTGAAGGCCGCCATCGCCGCGAAGACGCTGCGGGACTCCGGTTACGAGGTCGACGCCTCGCAGGTGCTGGTGACCAACGGCGGCAAGCAGGCGATCTACGAGGCGTTCGCCGCGATCCTGGACCCGGGTGACGAGGTCATCGTCCCGGCCCCGTACTGGACGACGTACCCCGAGTCGATCCGCCTCGCCGGCGGTGTGCCGGTGGAGGTCGTGGCCGACGAGACCACCGGCTACCGGGTGTCCGTGGAACAGCTGGAGGCGGCCCGTACGGAGAAGACCAAGGTCGTCCTCTTCGTCTCCCCGTCCAACCCGACCGGCGCCGTCTACACCGAGGCCGACGCCGAGGCGATCGGCCGCTGGGCCGTCGAGCACGGCCTGTGGGTGATGACGGACGAGATCTACGAGCACCTGGTCTACGGCGACGCGACGTTCACCTCGCTGCCGGCGATCCTGCCCGAGCTCCGGGACAAGTGCATCGTGGTCAACGGTGTGGCCAAGACGTACGCCATGACCGGCTGGCGCGTGGGGTGGATCATCGGCCCGAAGGACGTGGTCAAGGCCGCGACGAACCTCCAGTCGCACGCCACGTCGAACGTGTCGAACGTCGCGCAGGCCGCCGCGCTGGCCGCCGTCTCCGGGAGCCTGGACGCGGTGGCGGAGATGAGGGCCGCCTTCGACCGCCGCCGCCAGACCATGGTGCGGATGCTCAACGAGATCGAGGGCGTCTACTGCCCGACCCCGGAGGGAGCCTTCTACGCGTACCCGTCGGTGAAGGGGGTGCTGGGCAAGGAGATCCGCGGCAAGCGCCCGCAGACCTCCGTGGAGCTGGCGGCGCTCATCCTGGACGAGGCCGAGGTGGCGGTCGTCCCGGGCGAGGCGTTCGGCACGCCGGGCTATCTGCGGCTGTCGTACGCGCTGGGCGACCAGGACCTGGTCGAGGGTGTGTCGCGGATGCAGAAGCTGCTGGCGGAAGCGCGCGACTGACGCGTACGGACGACCGAGCGGGCTCCCGGTGGGGGCCCGCTCTTCCGTTCCCGCGAGCACCCGATCGGTGAAAGGGGCTCCCGCCCGGCGTGCCGGTTTGGCAAGATCCCCAGATGGAGCACGTTCGAGATCTGCGGTTGTTGCCCAAGGCCCATCTGCACCTGCACTTCACCGGGTCGATGCGGCCCGCGACCCTGCGGGAACTCGCCGACAAGTACGGCGTCCATCTGCCCGAGGCCCTGACGGGCGGGGAGCCGCCGAGGCTGCGGGCGACCGACGAGCGGGGCTGGTTCCGCTTCCAGCGGCTGTACGACCTCGCCCGGTCCTGCCTGCGTGAGCCGGAGGACATCCAGCGGCTGGTGCGCGAGGCGGCCGAGGAGGACGTCAGGGACGGGTCCGGGTGGCTGGAGATCCAGGTGGACCCGACCTCGTACGCGCCCCGCCTGGGCGGGCTGATCCCCGCGCTGGAGATCATCCTGGACGCGGTGGACGCGGCGTCGCGCGATACCGGCCTGGGGATGCGGGTCCTGGTCGCCGCGAACCGGATGAAGCACCCCTTGGACGCCCGTATGCTCGCCCGCCTCGCCGTCCGGTACGCGGACCGGGGGGTGATCGGGTTCGGACTGTCGAACGACGAGCGGCGCGGTATGGCACGTGACTTCGACCGCGCGTTCGCCATCGCGCGCGAGGGCGGCCTGCTGGCGGCGCCGCACGGGGGCGAGCTGACCGGCCCCGCGTCCGTACGGGACTGCCTGGACGACCTGCGGGCGGCGCGCATCGGGCACGGCGTACGGGCGGCGGAGGACCCGCGGCTGCTGCGGCGGCTCGCCGAGAAGGGCGTGACGTGCGAGGTGTGCCCCGCGTCGAACGTGGCGCTCGGCGTGTACGAGAAACCCGAGGACGTCCCGCTGCGGACGCTGTACGAGGCCGGGGTGCCGATGGCGCTCGGGGCGGACGACCCGCTGCTGTTCGGATCACGGCTGGCGGAGCAGTACGAGATCGCGCGCGTGCACCACGGTTTCACCGACCAGGAGCTGGCGGAGCTGGCCCGCCAGTCGGTACGCGGTTCGGCGGCGCCCGAGGACGTCAGGGCGAAGCTGCTGGCGGGCGTCGACGACTGGCTGGCGGTCGACCCGGCCGCCTGAAGTGCGCGTAGGGCGGGTACGCCTGGAAGCCGACGTCGAGCTCGGTTCGGCGCCGGGCGCGCTCGGGCGCCAGGTACCCGGTGAGCGAGCCGATCAGCGCGTCGCGCCCCTGGCCGACCCGCCTCTCACGCGGCCCGAAGCCCGCCGCGTGCTCCAGTTGGCGGGATGCGGCGGCGAAGACGTCGCGGCCGCCGTAGAGGAACAGGGTCCGGGCGTGGACGGCCGGGCGCAGCCAGTCGCGGGCGTCGCGGTGCCGTCCGTGGCGCTCGCCCCAGGCGTCCCCGTGCGCGGCGGTGCGCCGCTCGTCGGTCTCGACGGTCAGCGGCACGCCCTGCGTCGACCGGCGCCGCAGGTCCGGCCAGGCGGAGGGCCGCAGGCCCAGGCAGTGGTGGGCGAGGACGAGGTCGACGGGGGTGCCGGGGGCGTACGCCCGGGGGATGCTCTGCCGCAGCGGCACGTGTACGACGGTGTGCCGGGAGAACGCGGCGAACGAGAACAGGGCCGCGAGGCGCGACAGCCCGTCGTGGTCGCCCACGAGGTACCCCCACTCTTCCAGGGGGTCGCTGAGCGTGGTGTGCCGCAGTGGCGTACGGGGCCGCACGACGCGGTGCTCGTACGGGCCGGTCCGCGGTCGGAACCGGGTGAGCCTCAGTCGCATGCGGCAGATCCTGACCGGCGCCCCGGTCCGCGGCAACGGAAATTCCGCCCGCGTGGCCCGGCTGCTCGTCAGGCGCTCACAGCGAGACGCCTACCGTCACCGGTTCGTTGACCAGGGTGACGCCGAAGGCGTCCCGTACGCCCGCGACGACCTCGCGGGCCAGGGCCAGGAGATCCTCGGTGGTGGCCTCGCCGCGGTTGGTGAGGGCCAGGGTGTGCTTGGTGGAGATACGGGCGGGACCGGTGCCGTACCCCTTGGTGAACCCGGCCTTGTCGATCAGCCAGGCCGCCGAGGTCTTGACCCGGCCGTCGTCCCCGGCCGGGAAGGCGGGCGGGGTGACGTCCGGGCCGAGGCGGTCTCGGACACGGCCGAGGAACTCCTCGTACTGCTCCCGCTCCAGGATCGGGTTGGTGAAGAACGACCCGGCCGACCAGGTGTCGTGGTCCTCCGGGTCCAGGACCATGCCCTTGCCCGCGCGGAGCTTCAGCACCGTCTCGCGGGCGGTGGCGGCCGGGACGCGGTCACCGGGCTCCACGCCGAGCGCGCGGGCGGTCTCGGCGTACTTGATGGGCGCGCTCATCCCCTGCGCGTCCTCCAGTTCGAAGCGGACGCGCAGCACGACGAACCGGTCGGGTTCTGCCTTGAAGCGGCTGTGGCGGTACGAGAAGTCGCACGCGGCGTTCGGGATGGTCACCGTCTCGCCCGCGCGGCGGTCGTACGCCACGACCTCCGTGATGGTGGCCGAGACCTCCTGGCCGTACGCCCCCACGTTCTGGATCGGCGTGGCGCCCGCCGAGCCGGGGATACCGGCCAGGCACTCGACACCGGCCAGCCCGGCCTCCACCGTGCGGGCCACGGCGTCCGTCCACACTTCTCCCGCCGCCAGCTCCAGTCGCGTGCCCTCCAGGACGAAGCCCTGGGTGGCGATGCGCAGGGCGGTGCCGTCGAAGCCCTTGTCGCCGATCACCAGGTTGGACCCGCCGCCGATGACCAGCAGCGGGGTCCCGGCCTCGTCCGCCTCGCGCACGGCGGCGACGACCTCGTCATCGGTCGCGGCCGTGACGAGCCTGCTGGCGGGCCCGCCGAGCCGGAAGGTGGTCAACGGGGCGAGGGGAGCGTCATGAAGTTCCTGCACGCGCCCAAGACTACGGGCCGCCGGACGACGCCCCGGGATCGGCCGGGCAGCCACGTGGCCGAGGTCACACGGCCAAGGTCACACGGCCAAGGTCACGTGACCGACGTGGCGGCCGACCCGGCCCGGCCCGGCGTGCCCGGGCGGCCGGGCCCCGAACCGGGAGCCGGGCGCCCGGGCCCCCCACCGGCATGCGACACCCCCCGGGTGACCCGGGCGTCGCGAGCGACCGCGTACGGGCAAGCGGGCGGACGCGGCCGACGCCGGGCCAGCCGCAGCGTCAGGCGAGCCGGACCACGGCGCGGGACATGCCCAGCACCTTCTGGCCCGCGCTCATGGCGGTCAGGTCCACGCGCACCCGGTTGTCGTCCAGCTTCGCGGCGACCTTGCCGCTGACCTCGATCAGGGCGCCCGTCTCGTCGTTCGGCACGACGACCGGCTTGGTGAACCGCACCCCGTACTCGACGACCGCGCCCGGGTCGCCCGTCCAGTCGGTCACCACCCGGATCGCCTCGGCCATCGTGAACATGCCGTGCGCGATGACGTCCGGCAGCCCGACCTCCTTGGCGAACTTCTCGTTCCAGTGGATCGGGTTGAAGTCCCCCGAGGCACCCGCGTACCGAACGAGCGTGGCGCGCGTCACGGGAAAACTCTGCGCCGGCAGCTCGGTGCCGACCTCGACCTCGTCGAATGCGATCTTCGCGGTCATCGCCTCACGCCTCCTCTGCCGCCGCACGGGCCACAAGCTTCGTCCACGCCGTCACCACGTGCTCGCCGGCCTCGTCGTGGACCTCACCGCGGATGTCGACGATGTCGTTCCCGGCGAGCGACTTGATCGCCTCGATGGTCGACGTGACCGTGAGCCGGTCCCCGGCCCGTACGGGGCGGGTGTAGGCGAACTTCTGGTCGCCGTGCACGACGCGGCTGTAGTCCAGGCCCAGCTGCGGGTCCGCGATCACCTCGCCCGCCGCCCTGAACGTGATGGCGAACACAAAGGTCGGCGGCGCGATCACGTCCGAGTGGCCAAGCGCCTTGGCGGCCTCCGTGTCCATGTACACCGGGTTCGTGTCCCCGACCGCCTCGGCGAATTCGCGGATCTTTTCCCGGCCGACCTCGTACGGCGCGGTGGGCGGATAGGTCCGCCCCACGAAGGACTGATCGAGCGCCATGAACTCGCTACCTCCTGAATGTGTCTTCGAGCAAACGACACGAGGCCGCCCCCTGACGGGGACGGCCTCGTGTACGAGCCTGATTCAGCGCGTTTCGCGGTGCGCAGTG
Source organism: Streptomyces sp. NPDC000229 (assembly GCF_040300825.1). Taxonomy (NCBI): domain Bacteria; kingdom Bacillati; phylum Actinomycetota; class Actinomycetes; order Kitasatosporales; family Streptomycetaceae; genus Streptomyces; species Streptomyces sp. NPDC000229. Next base: position 17,372 of record NZ_JBEPEL010000002.1, on the reverse strand, counting down.
TGCGCGTTGCAGCGCGGGCAGTGCTTCTTCATCTCAAGACGGTCCGGGTTGTTACGCCGGTTCTTCTTGGTGATGTAGTTCCGCTCCTTGCACTCCACGCAGGCCAGCGTGATCTTCGGGCGGACGTCGGTGGCAGCCACGTGAGTGCTCCTTGGACGGACGATGGACGGATGAACGCATAAAAGAGTAGCCGATCGAAGGACCGACCCCACAATCGGCTACCGTGTGTAGCGGTGACCGGACTTGAACCGGTGACACAGCGATTATGAGCCGCTTGCTCTACCGACTGAGCTACACCGCTTTGATACGGAGTCCCTCACCCGAAGGTGAGGGCTACCGCACCAGAGCCCCAATACGGAATCGAACCGTAGACCTTCTCCTTACCATGGAGACGCTCTGCCGACTGAGCTATTGGGGCGAGCGATGAAGACATTACACGGTCGGCCGCCGTTCGCCCAAATCCGATTCCCGGCGGCTACCCCGCCCTGCTCCGGCCACTCCTCCGGACACCCGCAGGCCCCTCCCCGAAGCACTCCCCGGGCACGCGACGCGAGCCGCCCAGGCCACCGCCGGACCCCTCGGCCGGCCGCTCCCCGGCCCCGGCGGGGAGAGCCATCCGGTCGCCGCCGGAGGCCGCCCGATCGTCGCCGGGGGCAGCCCCGTCGCGGCCCGGTACCGGCCCGGCCGCCCCTCCGGCACGGCGCCGGCTCCTGCGCCCCGTACGCCACTCGTGCCCCGCGCCAGTACGACTATTGCGCTCCTCCTCGATGCCCAGTCGGACGGCCCCTAGGCTCGGTTCACGCTGTGTGATCGCGCCAGTACACCCGTACATCCCCAGGCCACGCAGCCCCGCCACGGATCACGCCCGAGCCACCGAGCCCCCGAGCCCGCCAGGAGCCCGATGTCCTCCGACAGCCAGCAGCCGCAGCCACCCGAGGGCGCCACCGCCGACACCACCACGCTGCTGCTGTGCGGCGCCCGCCTCACCGACGGCCGGACCGTCGACGTACGGCTCAGCGGCGGACGCATCGAAGCCGTGGGCACCGCGGGCAGCCTGCCCGCCCACGGTGCCCGGGTCGACCTCGCCGGCTACCTGCTGCTGCCCGCCCCCGCCGAGCCGCACGGCCACGCCGACACCGCGCTCAGCTCCGACTGCCCCGGCCCCGTCTCGTACGCGACCGAGGACGTCCAGCGCCGCGCCACCGAGGCCGCCCTGCTCCAGCTCGGGCACGGCGCGACCGCGCTGCGCGCCCACGTACGCATCGGCGACGTCCAAGGGCTCGGCCCGCTGGAGGCGGTCCTCCAGGCGCGGCGGTCGCTGCGCGGGCTGGCCGACCTGACGGCGGTCGCCGTGCCGCGGCTGCTGACCGGCGTGGCGGGCGCGGACGGACTCGCGATGCTGCGCGACGCGGTGAAGATGGGCGCCGGTGTGGTGGGCGGGTGCCCGGACCTGGACCCCGACCCGGCCGGGTACGCGGAGGCCGTGCTGGAGGTGGCGGCCGAGCACGGCTGCCCGGTGGACCTGCACACGGACGGCGACGACCCGGCGCGCCTCGCGCGGCTGGCGGCGATGGCGGGCGGGCTGCGGCCGGGGGTCACCATCGGCCCCTGTGGGGCCCTGGGGCGGCTCCCGGGGGACGCGGCGGGGCGGGCGGCCGACCAGCTGGCGGCGGCCGGAGTGACGGTCGTGTGCCTCCCCCAGGGGGCCTGTGGCGGTACGGAGGTACGGGGCGTCGCGCCCGTGCGGCTGCTCCGGGCGGCGGGGGTGAGGGTCGCGGCGGGGAGCGGGGCGTTGCGGGACGTGGCCAACCCGGTGGGGCGCGGCGATCCGCTGGAGGCGGCGTACCTGCTCGCCTCCCAGGGCGGGCTGCGGCCGACGCAGGCGTACGGGGCGGTGAGCGGGGCCGCGCGGGAGGCGATGGGGCTGCCCGCCGTACGGGTGGAGGCGGGGTTCCCCGCGGAGCTGCTGGCGGTGCGCGGGGAGCGCCTGTCGGGCGTGCTGTCGCTGGCGTACAGCAGGATCGTGGTGCACCGCGGCCGGGTGGTGGCGCGGACGAGCGCGGTGCGGGAGTACTGCGACTCGGCGGCGGCGCTCGAACTGCCGCGCCAGGGGCGGCCGGACGCGCGTCCGTGAGCACTTCGGGGCGCGACGTCGTACGGTCGGGGGCATGCGCATTGTCATCGCTGGAGGACACGGTCAGATCGCCCTGCGGCTGGAGCGGCTGCTCTCGGCGGGCGGGCACGAGGTCGCGGGCATCATCCGCAATGCCGAACAGGCGGACGCCCTGCGCGAGGCGGGCGCCGAACCGGTCGTGATGGACCTGGAGTCGGCGACCGTGGAGACGGTCGCGGCGGAGCTGACGGGCGCCGACGTGGTGGTCTTCGCGGCGGGCGCGGGACCGGGCAGCGGTGCCGAGCGCAAGGCCACCGTGGACCGGGGCGCGGCGGTGCTGTGCGCGGACGCGGCCGAGCGGGCGGGCGTGCGGCGCTACCTCGTCGTGTCGTCGATGGGCGCCGACCCCGACCACCCGGGCGACGAGGTCTTCGACGCGTACCTCCGGGCGAAGGGCGCGGCGGACGACTACGTACGGGCAAAGCGCGGCCTGGACTGGACGATCCTCAAGCCCGGGATGCTGACGAACGACGCCGGCACCGGCCTCGTACGGCTGGAGGCGTCGACCGGGCGCGGGCCGGTGCCGCGCGACGACGTGGCGGCGGTGCTGGCCGAGCTGGTGGAGACACCCGCAACGGCGGGGCTGACGCTGGAGCTGATCAGCGGCTCCGTGCCGGTGGCGGTCGCGGTCAAGGCCGTCGCGGGCGAGTGATGTTCCCCGAACCGGTCGTGGTGGAACGCGCCGAGCAGCCGTACGTCTTCATGCGCCGCTCGGTGAGGATGGACGGCTTCGCCCGGATCGCCGACCGGCTGCCGGAGCTCGTGGGATGGCTGGCGGCGCGGGGCATCGAGGTCGCCGACGCGCCGTTCTTCCGCTTCAACACCGTGGACATGGCGGGCGAGTCGGAGGTGGAGGCGGGCGTTCCGGTCGCCTCGCCGCCGCCGGAGCCGGAGGGCGACATCGGCGTGGCGCTGCTGCCGGCCGGCCGCTACGCGACACTCACCCATGTCGGTCACCCCGACCAACTCCTCGCGGCGGCCGCCGCCCTGCGGAAATGGGCGGACGAGCGGGGACTGGAGTGGGACATGAGGGAGGTGGACGGCGTCGAACGGTGGGGCTGCCGCATCGAGTCCTACCGCACGGACCCCCGCGTGGAGCCGGACCCGTCCCGGTGGGAGACGGAACTGGCCTTCCGCCTGGCCGACTGAGAGCCTCACGGCCCCCGGGCGGGAGACCGCTCGTACCGCCGCCATACGGGAGGCCGACCGCGCCTGGGCGGCGCCGGCAGCCCGACTTGCCGCACCGCACCGCGGGGCGCTGGTCGCTCAAGTGGGGTCGCTCAAGCGGCAGTCCTGATCATGTGGTTCCCGGACAGCCGCGGCCGGAGCGTGATCCGGGAACCGCCGGTCGGCAAGGTCGGGCGGGCGCGGCGCGGCGCGGGTCGAACCCCGGCGGGACCGCACGCCGGCCGCCGGTTCCGGCAGAGCGCGAGAGCGCACCGTCCCCAGGTAACGAGAAAGCCCCCGTGTCCTGCGTTTCCGCAGGACACGGGGGCCTCACATCGCGTGGCGGCGCCAGGATTCGAACCTGGGTAGGCTAAGCCGACGGATTTACAGTCCGCTCCCATTGGCCACTCGGGCACACCGCCATGGGATGTCGCCAGGAGGGTGACCGCTTTTCGGCGGTGCTCCCCGGCAACGACGTAAACGATACCTGATGTCCGGGGGTGCTTCGCCACCGGATTGATCAACACTCGCGGTGGGTGGGATGGCTAGGCTTTGGGGTGGCGGTCCGGCGAGCCCGGCCGTACCTCTAGGCAACCTCTACGCACGCGACCCAAGGAGCCACAGGACATGGCCGACTCCAGTTTCGACATCGTCTCGAAGGTCGAGCGGCAGGAGGTCGACAACGCCCTCAACCAGGCGGCGAAGGAGATCTCGCAGCGCTACGACTTCAAGAACGTCGGGGCCTCCATCGCCTGGTCCGGCGAGAAGATCCTGATGCAGGCGAACTCCGAGGAGCGGGTCAAGGCCATCCTCGATGTGTTCGAGTCCAAGCTGATCAAGCGCGGCATCTCGCTGAAGTCGCTGGACGCCGGTGAGCCGCAGCTGTCCGGCAAGGAGTACAAGATCTTCGCCTCCATCGAGGAGGGCATCTCCCAGGAGAACGCCAAGAAAGTGGCGAAGATCATCCGCGACCAGGGCCCCAAGGGCGTCAAGGCGCAGGTGCAGGGTGACGAGCTGCGCGTCAGCTCGAAGAGCCGCGACGATCTCCAGGCCGTGATCGCGCTGCTCAAGGGGCAGGACTTCGACTTCGCCCTCCAGTTCGTGAACTACCGCTAGACCGGTCGGACCGGTCACCGGGCGATCGGGGGCGGACACGGCTGCGGCCGGTCCGCCCCCGCCCTGTGTGCCGGGACCGTCATGTCCGAAAACCGCCAGCTCCGGGTGCGGGCGCGGTCGCAGACTGGTGGGGACCGAGGAAGGGAACGGATCATGACGGTGTACGCCTGCGTCGACGGCCCGCTGGGCGAGATGCTGCTGGTCGGCAAGGAGTCCGCGGACGGCCGGACCGTTCTGGCCTCGCTCTCCCTGCCGGGGCAGAAGGGCGGGGCCGTCGTCCGGGACGGGTGGCGGCACGCCCCGGAGGCGTTCGAGGGCATCGCGGCTCAGCTGCGCGCGTACTTCGCGGGCGGGCTGACCCGCTTCGACCTCGTGTACGCCGACGCCGGCACCGACTTCCAGCGGCGGGTGTGGCGGGCGCTGGAGGACATCCCGTACGGCACGACCGTGACGTACGGGGAGATCGCGGCGCTCGTCGGCTCGCCGGGTGTCGGAGTACGGGCGGTCGGGACCGCGATCGGGCGCAATCCGCTGCTGGTGGTCCGCCCCTGCCACCGGGTGATCGGCGCGGACGGGGCGCTGCGGGGGTACGCGGGCGGGCTGGAGCGCAAGGAGCGGCTTCTGGGACTGGAAGGCGCGCTCGTACGGTGACGGACGCGGCGGCCGGCGGGGCGATCGGTGGGGACGGGCTCTTCGCGTTGCCGCGCGAGCGGGTGGAGGTCGCGCCCGGCGCGGTGCACGTGCCCGGGTGGCTGCCGCTGGGACGGCAGCGGGAGCTGGTCGAGGCGTGCCGGGAGTGGGCGCGAGGGCCGGTGCCGATGCGGCACACGGTGCTGCCGGGCGGTGGCGTGATGTCCGTGCGGACGGTGTGCCTCGGATGGCACTGGCAGCCGTACCGCTACACGCGGACGGCCGGTGACGTGAACGGCGCCCGGGTCGCCCCCTTCCCGGACTGGCTGGCGGATCTGGGGCGGGCGGCGCTGGTGGCGGCGTACGGGGACGGGTACGGGAGGGCTTACGCCCCGGACACCGCGTTGATCAACTTCTATGACGGGGACGCCCGGATGGGCATGCACCAGGACAAGGAGGAGCGGTCCGCCGCCCCGGTGGTCTCCCTGAGCATCGGGGACAGCTGCGTCTTCCGGTTCGGGAACACCGAGACGCGGAACCGCCCCTACACGGACGTGGAGTTGGTGTCGGGAGATCTGTTCGTCTTCGGCGGCGCGTCGCGCTTCGCGTACCACGGTGTGCCGAAGGTCCGGCCGGGCACTGGTGACCCGGCTGTCGGACTGGGCTCGGGCCGGCTGAACATCACGCTGCGGGAGACGGGACTCGCGGGCTGAGCCCGGGTGTTCAGCGCGAACGCGAGTGACCGAACAGGATGCGGTAGGCGATCAGCAGCACCAGCGAGCCGCCGATGGCCGCGAGCCAGGTGGGCCCGTCGTAGAACTCGTTGCTGATCGTCCGGTCCAGGAAGCGTGCCGATATCCAGCCGCCGACGAAGGCGCCCGCGATGCCGATGAGCGTCGTCCCGACGAGCCCGCCGGGGTCACGGCCGGGGAGCAGGACCTTGGCCATGACGCCGGCCACCAGCCCCAGGATGATCCAGCTGAGGACGTCCATGCCGTGAACCTGCCTTTCGTGCGGTGTTGTCCGGGAGGACGCCGGGGGTGCGGGAGGTGGTTGCGGAGATCAGTAGGGTGCGGTGCATGACACAGGAACTGCGCCGGTCGCTGGGCGTCTTCGACGCGGTCGTCATCGGTCTGGGCTCGATGGTCGGGGCCGGGATCTTCGTGGCGCTCGGCCCTGCGGCCGGGGCGGCCGGCAGTGGGCTGCTGCTGGGCCTGGCGCTGGCCGGGGCCGTCGCGTACTGCAACGCGATGGCGTCCGCGCGGCTGGCCGCCCGCTACCCGGCTTCCGGCGGGACGTATGTGTACGGACGCGAACGGCTGGGTCCTTTCTGGGGCTACCTCGCGGGCTGGGGCTTCGTGGTCGGCAAGACCGCCTCGTGTGCGGCGATGGCGCTGGCGGTCGGGTCGTACGTGTGGCCGGAGCAGGCGCACGCGGTGGCGGTCGCGGCGGTCGTGGTGGTGACCGCCGTGAACTACGGGGGCGTTCAGAAGTCGGCCCTGCTCACGCGTGTCATCGTGGCGGGGGTACTGGCGGTCCTGGTCGCGTTGGTCGTCTCCGCCCTCCGGTCGGACGCGGCGGATTTCGGGCACCTGAAGCTGGGCGGGGACGCGTCGGCGGGCGGGGTGCTGCAGGCGGCGGGTCTGCTGTTCTTCGCGTTCGCCGGGTACGCGCGGATCGCCACGCTCGGCGAGGAGGTGCGGGACCCGGCGCGGACCATCCCGCGGGCGGTGCCGGTGGCGCTGGGGATCGCGCTGGTGGTGTACGCGGGTGTGGCGGTCTCCGTCCTGTCGGTGCTGGGCGTGCGGGAGTTGGGCGGCTCGGCGGCTCCCCTCGCGGACGCGGCGCGGGCGGCGGGCGCGGGCTGGCTGGTGCCGGTGGTGCGCGTGGGCGCGGCCGTGGCCGCGCTGGGCTCGCTGCTGGCGCTGGTCCTCGGGGTCTCCCGTACGACGCTGGCGATGGCGCGCGACGGCCACCTGCCCCGCACGCTCGCCGCCGTGCACCCGCGGTTCCAGGTGCCGCACCACGCGGAGCTCGCGGTGGGGCTGGTCGTCGCGGTGGTGGCGGCGACGGCGGACGTGCGGGGCGCGATCGGCTTCTCGTCGTTCGGAGTGCTGGTGTACTACGCGATCGCCAATGCCTCGTCGTGGACGCTCGGTTCGGGGCGTGTCCTCGCGGGGGCCGGGCTGGCGGGCTGCCTGGCCCTCGCGTTCGCTCTGCCCCTGTCGTCGGTCCTGGCGGGCACGGCGGTCCTGGCGGCGGGCGCGGTGATGTACGCGGTGCGGCGGAGCTGACGCACCGGCGCGGCGTCGCCCGCCCCGTTCCGCGGCCCGGGCGTCACGCCCCGGGCCGCGCCCTTGGCCGTGCCCAGCCGGCGCAGTGACAGATCGCGCGCGCAGGGGCGTGTCGAAGCCGGGGTCACCGGGAGGCGAAGGGGCGGTCGCTCGGGACTATTTCCTTGCCCAGCGGCAGCAGGGAGACCGGGATGAGCTTGAAGTTGGCGATGCCCAGCGGGATGCCGATGATCGTGACGCACAGGGCGATGCCCGTGACGACATGCCCGATCGCCAGCCACCAGCCGGCGAGGACCAGCCACAGCACGTTGCCGATGCAGGACGCGGCGCCCGCGTCACGGCGGTCCACGACGGTCTGGCCGAAGGGCCACAGCGCGTAGAGCCCGACGCGGAAGGCGGCCAGGCCGAAGGGGATGCCGATGACGGTGATGCAGAGCAGCAGGCCCGCGACCATGTAGCCGAGGAACAGCCAGAAGCCGCCGAAGAACAGCCATATGAGGTTGAGGATTGCTTTCATGGGCGGCGACCTGCCATCTGTTCGAGTCGGGCGATGCGTTCCGCCATCGGCGGGTGTGTCGAGAACATCTTGGCGAACCCCTGGCCGGGACGGAACGGGTTCGCGATCATCATGTGGCTGGCGGTCTCGATCCTGGGCTCGGGCGGCAGCGGGAGCCTCTTGGTGCCCGCCTCCAGCTTGCGGAGCGCACTGGCCAGGGCCAGCGGGTCGCCGGTGAGCTGGGCGCCGGACGCGTCCGCCTCGTACTCCCGGGACCGGCTGATGGCCAGCTGGATCACCGACGCGGCGAGCGGGCCCAGCAGCATGATCAACAGCATGCCCAACAGGCCCGGTCCGTCGTCGTCGTCGGAGCGGCCCACCGGGATCAGCCAGGCGAAGTTCACCAGGAACATGATCACGGAGGCGAGGGCTCCGGCCACCGACGAGATCAGGATGTCCCGGTTGTAGACGTGGCTCAGCTCGTGACCGATGACGCCGCGCAGCTCGCGCTCGTCGAGTATCTGGAGGATCCCCTCGGTGCAGCAGACCGCGGCATTGCGCGGGTTGCGTCCGGTCGCGAAGGCGTTGGGGGCCTGGGTGGGCGAGATGTAGAGGCGGGGCATCGGCTGGCGGGCCTGCGTGGAGAGCTCCCGGACCATCCGGTAGAGCTGTGGCGCCTGGAACTCGCTCACGGGGCGGGCCCGCATGGCCCGCAGCGCGAGCTTGTCGCTGTTCCAGTACGCGTACGCGTTCGTGCCGAGGGCCACGAGAAGCGCGACGACGAGACCCGTACGGCCGAAGAGGCTGCCGATCAGGATGATGAGTGCGGACAGTCCCCCGAGGAGTACGGCGGTCTTCAGCCCGTTGTGCCGGCGGTGCACGGTACGCCCTCCAAATGGTGCGGCAGGGGGACCCTTTGCCTGGTGCTGGTCCACTGTTCAGTGGACCCTCCCGTACTGGTCAACGCCAGGCGGGCATGGCGGGTTCCCTTGCGCTCCTGGGGTGGGGGTGTGGGCCGTCCGGGTGACCCGGCACTGGATGGGCAGCCCGGCCTGCTGCCGGGCCTCCTGGACTGAACAGGCCGTAAGGGAACGTGGCGCCCCTGACCGTGAAGGAGGAGTGGCTGAAGTCCCCGACGGTCCCGGGCGCGAGGCCGACGAGCGGGATGACGAAGGCGCTGCTGAAGGCGGTGACGACCGCCTTCAGCACGGTTGTGCTCCTGGGTGGTGCGGAGGTCAGAAGAGGGTGTCGGCGGCGAAGCGCAGCACCAGTTGGGGGTAGCCCGACAGCACCACGCCGGCGATGGCCGTCACGACGATGGCCGCGGTGACGGGCCCGGGGACGGGCTGCTTGGCGGGCGGCTGCGCCGGGGCGCCCTCGGGCGCCCGGAACAGCACCGCCGTCCACTGCAGGTAGTAGTAGAGGGCGATGACGACGTTGACGCCCATGACGACGGCGAGCCAGCCCAGGCCCGCGTCGACGGCCGCCGAGAAGACGGTGACCTTCGCGAAGAGGCCGATGACGCCCGGCGGCAGGCCGGCCAGGCAGAGCAGGAAGAACCCCATGACGAGCGCGGCGGCGGGCCGGGTGGCGTACAGGCCCCGGTAGTCGGAGATCCGGTTCAGCGGGTGCGTACGGGCCACCAGGGCGGCGACCGCGAAGGCGCCGAGGTTCACCACGGCGTACATCAGGGCGTACGCGACGGTCGCGCCGATCTGGTCGTCACCGGAGTACGCCGCCGCCGCGATCGGCACCAGGAGGTAGCCCGCCTGGGCCACCGACGACCAGGCCAGCAGCCGTACCGCGCTCCACGCGCGCGTGGACACCTGCCGGAGGGCGGCCACGTTGCCCACCGTCATGGTGAGCGCGGCGAGCACGGCCAGGGCCGGGCCCCACACGTCGGCGTACGTCGGGAAGGCGATGACGGTCACCAGGACCAGGCCGGTGAAGCCGACCGCCTTGCCGACGACGGACAGGTAGGCGGCGATGGGCAGCGGCGCTCCGACGTAGGTGTCGGGGACCCAGAAGTGGAACGGGACGGCGGCCGTCTTGAAGGCGAAGCCGACGAGGGTGAGCGCGACGCCGGCCTTGGCGAGGGTTTCCAGCTGCGCCGGGACGTCGTCCAGGTTCTGGGCGATCTCGGTGAGGTGGAGGGTGCCGGTCGAGGCGTACACGAAGCTGACGCCGAGCAGCATCACCGCGGTGGCGGTGACGGAGGAGAGGAAGAACTTCAGCGCCGCCTCGCCGGACATGCGGTCCCCGCGCTTGAGGCCGACGAGCGCGAAGGCGGGCAGCGAGGCGACCTCCAGGGCGACGACCAGGGTCGCCAGGTCCCGGGAGGCGGGCAGCAGAGCGGCACCGGCGGCCGAGGAGAGCAGCAGGAACCAGAACTCTCCGGCGGGGAGCTTCTCCTTGGTGTCGTGGAGCGACAGGAGCCCCGTCAGGAGCGCCCCGCCGAGGACCAGGAACTGGATCACCAGCGTGAAGTGGTCGGCGGTGTAGCTGCACGCGTCGGCGTCGGTGGTCAGGCAGAAGGTGCTGCGGTCGCCCTTGCGCAGCGGTACGAGGGTGAGGGTCGCGGCAACGAGGCCCGCGATCGCGCCCCAGCCGAGGAGCTGCTTGCGTGCCTTCGGTACGAAGAGGTCGGCAACGAGCACGACGAGGGCGACCACGGCGGCGATGGTCGGCGGAGCGATGGCGGCCCAGTCGACGGACTGGACGAGGTCGCCCGCGCTCGGAGCACTCGGAGCACTCGTGGCTGCGAGGGTCACGACTTGCCTCCTGCGAGGAGCTTCTGCACGGCCGGGTCGGTCAGGCCGAGGAGGACCGCGGGCCAGAGGCCGGCGACGACGGTGAGGACGGCCAGCGGCGACCAGGCGGCGAATTCGTACGGCTGGATGTCGGCGAGGGCCGGCTGGTCGGCGGCGGGCTTGGCGCCCATGCAGACGCGCCGTACGACGACGAGGAGGTACGCGGCGGTGAGCAGTGTGCCGAAGGCGCCGACGGCCATGAAGGTGAGGAAGGCGGGGCGGCTGAGGCCCTCGGCCGGCTGGAAGGCGCCGAACAGCGCGAGCATCTCGCCCCAGAACCCGGCGAGGCCGGGCAGCCCGAGCGAGGCGACGGCGGCGAAGGCGAGGAGGCCGCCGAGGCGGGGCGCGCGGCCGTAGAGCGCGGCGCCGGTGGCTCCGGCCAGAGTGTCGAGGTCGGCCGTGCCGTACCGGTCCTTGATCGCGCCGACCAGGAAGAACAGCAGACCGGTGATGAGGCCGTGGGCGATGTTGGCGAAGAGCGCGCCGTTGACGCCGGTGGGCGTCATGGTCGCGATGCCGAGGAGGACGAAGCCCATGTGGCCCACGGAGGAGTACGCGATCAGGCGCTTGAGGTCGCCCTTCGCGCCGGTGCGGGCGAGGGAGAGGCAGGCGAGCGATCCGTAGACGATGCCGGCGGCGGCGAACGCGGCGAGGTAGGGCGCCAGGATGTGCATGCCGTCGGGCGTGATCGGCAGGGCGATCCGGACGAATCCGTACGTACCCATCTTCAGCAGGACACCGGCGAGGAGGACGGAGCCGACGGTCGGCGCGGCGGTGTGGGCATCCGGCAGCCAGCTGTGCAGCGGCCACATCGGGGTCTTCACCGCGAGGCCGATCCCGACCGCCAGAACCGCGATGACCTGCACGGATGTGGTGATGTCGCGGCCGTTGTCAGTGGCGAGTGCCACCATGTCGAAGGTGCCGGCCTTCAGCCCGATGAGCAGCAGGCCGAGCAGCATGACGACCGAACCGAGCAGCGTGTAGAGGATGAACCGCCAGGCGGCCGGCCGGCGCCCCTCACCGCCCCAGCGGGCGATGAGGAAGTACATCGGGATGAGCACCATCTCGAAGGCCAGGAAGAACAGCAGCAGGTCGAGGACGGCGAAGGTCGCCAGCGTGCCGGACTCGAGGACGAGCAGCAGGGCGACGAAGGCCCGGGGCGACGGGCCCGCGGGCATCTTGAAGTAGCTGTACAGCGCGCACAGGAAGGTCAGCAGCGCGGTCAGGACCAGGAGGGGGAGGGAAATGCCGTCGACACCGAGGTGGATCCGGACGTCGAGTGCGGGGATCCAGCTGATGTCCGTCGTGGCCTGCATCCTCGACGGCTGGTCGTGGTCGAAGCCGAGCGTGAGGACGATCGCGGCGGCGAGGATCGCACCGGTGACGGTCACACCGTGGCGGAGCACGGCCTGGTCCGGGGACTTCCCCTGGAGTCCGGGCGGGGCCGGCAGGAGGGCCGCCGCCGCGCCGATGAGCGGGCCGACGACGATGAACGCGAGAAGGAACTGCATCACGGATGCGCTGATATCGATCACGGCTCACGATCCGGCGTTGACGTTGGCAAGGGCGACGGCGACGACCGCCAGGACGACGGAACCGGCCAGCAGGGCACTGAGGTAGGTCTGCACGTTGCCCGTCTGGGCGCGCCGGACGGCCCGCCCGAGCAGGTTCGTTCCGCTGCCCGCTCCGCGTACGTACGTCTCGACGACTTCGCGGTCGAGGAAGCTGACCAGTGAGGCCGCCGCCCTGACGGGGCGCACGAACAGGACGGAGTAGACGGCGTCGAGGTGGAAGCCGGCGGCGGCGGGGCGGTGCAGTGGGCCCAGCAGCAGGCGTCCGGGGTCGGCGGGGTCCGGGGCGGCGGCGATGTCGCCGTAGGCGGGGGTGTGCGTGGCGATCGCCTCGGCCTCGGAGACGGCGGGTTCGGCCTCGGGGTGGGCGGCGACCGCGCCGATCGGGTGCCGGGCGGCCATCGCGGTGGTGTGGCGCCAGGCGGCGTAGGTGACGAGTCCGCCGACCAGGGCGATGCCCGTGCCGAGGACGGCGGTGGTGACGGTCGGGGTCAGGGCGTGTCCGTCGAACCAGTCGCCGAGCACGCCCGCGGTCAGACCGAAGGCGAGGGAGGGGACCGCGAGCACCCATAGGACGGCGTTCATGGCGATCGGCTGCTTGCCGTGGCGGGGCGCTTCGGCGCCCCGGCCGCGGAAGGCCAGCAGCCACAGCCGCATCGCGTACGCGGCGGTGAGGAGGGCGGTCAGCAGACCGGAGACGAGGACGATCCAGCCGGCCCCGGCCGGGGCGACGGTCCGGTCGCCGAGGGCGGTGTGCTCGGCCGCCACGAGGACGGCTTCCTTGGAGAAGAAGCCGGCGAAGGGCGGGATCGCGGCCAGCGCGAGCAGGGCGACCGTCATCGTCCAGTAGGCGTCGGGGATGCGGGCGGCGAGGCCCCGCATGCGGGACATGGCGGCCAGGGAGTTCGTCCCGGCGGCGTGGATGATCACGCCTGCGGCGAGGAACAGCAGCGCCTTGAAGGCGCCGTGCGACAGGAGGTGGAAGACGGCAGCGCCTCGGTCACCGACGGCCAGGGCGCCCGACATGTAGCCGAGCTGGCCGATGGTCGAGTAGGCGAGGACCCGCTTGATGTCGTCCTGGGCGAGGGCGGCGAGGCCGGAGCCGACCATCGTCACCGCCGCCATCACGGCGAGCACGGTCATGGCGGCCGCGGAGGCGGCGAAGACGGGAAGGAGCCGGGCCACGAAGTACACACCGGCGGCGACCATCGTGGCGGCGTGGATCAGCGCGGAGACCGGTGTCGGGCCGGCCATGGCGTCCGGGAGCCAGGTGTGCAGCGGGAACTGCGCGGACTTGCCGGCGACACCCGCGAGCAGGAGCAGTGCGATCAGGGTGGGGTGGTCGATACCGCCGGTGGCGACGGCACCGAGGATCCCGGTGATCCGGAACGTGCCGGCGTCGGCGGCCAGCGCGAACAGACCGATCAGGAAGGGGACGTCGCCCAGCTTGGTGACCAGGAAGGCCTTGAGGGAGGCGGCGCGCGCCTCGGGCGTCTCCCAGTAGTGGCCGACGAGGAAGTACGAGCAGATGCCCATGATCTCCCAGCCGACCAGGAGCACCATCAGGTCGCCGGAGTAGACGACGAGCAGCATCGCGGAGGTGAAGAGGGAGACCAGCGCCGCGTACGAGGGGTAGCGCGGATCGTCGCGGAGGTAGCCGGTCGAGTAGATCTGCACGCACGACGCGACCACGCCCACCAGGACCGCGGTCAAGGCGGCGAAACCGTCCAGGTGCAGGGCGAGGTCGATCGGCACGGAGCCGGTCGGCGTGAGCTGGGTCGCCGCGTCGATCGCCTTGCCGCCGCCCTGGCGTACGGCGACGAGAACGGCGAGCACGAGGGCGGCGAGCGTCGGCAGGACGGCCAGGGGCCGCACGAACCCGGGGGCGGTGCGGCCGAGCAGCAGCCCGGCGACGGCGCCCAGGAACGGAAGGAGGGGAACGAGGGCGGCGAGGGTCGTGGTGGTCACGCGGCGGCCTCAGCCTTCTCGTCGGGGCCCGCGGTCGCGTCGGCGCCTGCGGTTTCGTCCGTGCCCGCGGTCTCGTCCGTGCCTGCGGTCTCGGCGTTGTCGCGGAGCTTGTCGATGTCCGAGGTGCCGCGGTTGCGGTAGACCATCAGGACGATCGCCAGACCGATGCCGATCTCCGCGGCCGCGATGGCGATGGTGAAGAGGGTCAGCGCCTGACCGGCGTGCAGGGCGTCGCGGAGCCAGACGTCGAAGGCGACCAGGTTGAGGTTGACGGCGTTGAGCATCAGCTCGACGGACATCAGGACCAGGATGGCGTTCCGGCGCGCGAGCACTCCGTACAGGCCGGTGCAGAACAGCAGGACGGCGAGGACCGCCGGGTAGGCGAGGTGCATCAGTTCCCGCCCTCCTGCTCGCGGTCCTGCTCGCGGTCCCGGCGGGACAGGACGATGGCGCCGACGAGCGCGGCCAGGAGGAGGACGGACAGCGCCTCGAAGGGCAGCACCCAGTGCCGGAAGAGGATCGCGCCCGACACCTTGGTGGAGCCCTGGGCGGGCCCGTCGAGGTCGATCCAGGTGGCGCGGAACGCGTCGACGACCACCCAGATGAGGGCGGCAGCGGCGGCGGCGGCCACTGCCAGGGCGGCCGGTCGGTTGGCCGAGTCGGCATCGGGAGAGCGGCCGATGGGTGCCTTGGTGAGCATCAGACCGAAGAGGAGGAGGACGACGACGGAACCGACGTAGATCAGGACCTGGACCCAGGCGATGAACTCCGCGGTGAGGAGGAGGTACTCGACGGCGAGCCCGCCGAGCGCCACGACCAGCCACAGGGCGGCGTGCACCAGCTGCTTGGTGGTGACCGTTATGACGGCGGCGCCAAGGGTGACGATGCCGACGAGGAGGAAGGCGATCTCGACGCCGGTGGGCGACAGGAAGCCGTTGGTGGCGGCGAGCGTCACGCGGTTCCTCCCTCGGCCGGGGGCTGCGGCTGGTCGGTGGCGGGGCCAGTGCCTGGGCCCGGGCCGGTGGCGGGGTCGCCGGTGGTGGCGGCTGGGCGCGCGCCGGGCGCGGGGGTGGCGCCGGGCGCGGGGGGCTGGTCGGCCTCGGCGGCTTGGGCCGCGGCGAGCTTCTCCGCGGCCTTGCGGGCGGCGGCGATCTCCTTGGGCTCCTCGGCACCGGGGTCGAGGGCGGGCGGTTCGGGAACCGTCCACATCCACTCGCGGAGCTTGTCCCGCTCGTGGGTCAGGTCGTGGATGTCCGTCTCCGCGTACTCGAACTCCGGCGACCAGAACAGCGCGTCGAAAGGACAGACCTCGATGCAGATACCGCAGTACATGCACAGCGCGAAGTCGATGGCGAACCGGTCGAGGACGTTACGGCTGCGCTCGCGGCCGCCGGGGGTGGCGGCGGGGATCGTCTCCTTGTGGGAGTCGATGTAGATGCACCAGTCGGGGCACTCGCGGGCGCAGAGCATGCAGACCGTGCAGTTCTCCTCGAACAGGCCGATCACGCCGCGGGTGCGCGGCGGGAGGTCGGGCTGGGCGTCGGGGTACTGCGCGGTGTGGCTCTTCTTCGTCATCGTGCGGAGGGTGACGGCCAGGCCCTTGGCGAGACCGGATCCGGGAATCGGAGCCATTACTGGATCACCACCTTGACGATGCCGGTGAGGGCGATCTGGGCGAGGGCGAGCGGCACGAGCGTGGTCCAGGCGAGCTTCTGCAGCTGGTCCTCGCGCAGCCGCGGGTAGCTCACGCGCAGCCAGATCACGATGAAGGCGAGCACGGCCGTCTTGAGCAGGGTCCAGACCCAGCCGAGCCCCTCGGCCCCGAAGGGGCCGTGCCAGCCCCCGAGGAAGAGGACGGTGGTCAGACCGCACAGGACGACGATGCCGGCGTACTCCGCCAGCAGGAACAGCGCGAAGCGGAGACCGGTGTACTCGGTGTACGCGCCGAAGATGATCTCGGAGTCGGCGACCGGCATGTCGAACGGCGGGCGCTGGAGTTCGGCGAGACCGGCGACGAAGAAGACGAGTGCGCCGACGATCTGCCAGGGCAGCCACCACCACTCGAAGGCGTTGACGATGCCGGGGAGGGACACCGTGCCGGCCGCCATCGCGACGGACGCGGCGGCGAGCAGCATGGGCAGCTCGTAGGCGAGGAGCTGCGCTGCGGTGCGCAGGCCGCCGAGGAGGGAGAACTTGTTGGCGGACGCCCAGCCGGCCATGAGTGAACCGAGCACGCCGACGCCCATGACGGCGAGCACGAAGAAGATGCCCGCGTCGACGACCTCGCCGACGGCTCCTTCGCTCGGGCCGATCGGGATGGCGACCAGGACGAGCAGGTAAGGGAGGAGGGCGACGGCGGGGGCGAGCTGGAAGATGCGGCGGTCGGCGTTGGCCGGGACCACGTCCTCCTTCTGCGCGAACTTCACCCCGTCGGCGACGAGCTGGGCCCAGCCGTGGAACCCGCCGGCGTACATGGGGCCGAGGCGGCCCTGCATGTGGGCCATCACCTTGTGCTCGGTCTGACCGATCACCAGGGGCAGGACCAGAAATACGGCGAAGACGACGAGCAGCCGGAAGGCGACGTCGAGTACGTCGTTCACGCGTCTCCTTCGTTGTTCGTTCGTCGTGGTTCGGAGGTGTCGGTCTCGGGCGCGGCGTCCGGCTCAGGCGCGGCGTCCGGCTCAGGCGCGGCGTCCGGCTCAGGCGCGGCCTTCGGCTCAGGCGCGGCGTCCGGCTCGGGCGCGGCCTTCGGGGCGGGTGCCGCGGGCGCGTCCGGGGCCGGGGCCGGGGCGTCCGGGGCGGAGGTGTCGTCGAAGGCGGGGCGCGGGTTGTTCCAGGGCGCGTCCGCGCTGCGAGTGCGGGGCGGTGGCGTCGGGGACGTCTCCGTCGCGGGTTCCGTGCCGCGCCGGCTCGCCGATCCCGCGCTCGCGGTGCGCGTGCGGCGGGGGGCCGCCGGGGCGGCGGACTGGCTCGCCGAACCTTCCGAGGCACTGCGCGCGCGGCGCGGCGGGGCCGCCTCCGTCGCGGCCGCCTCCGTCGCCGACGGCTCCGGAGCCGCCTCTGACGCTGTTCGACAAGCAGATCCAACTGCGCATGGGCCAGGCCAACGTCCGCCGCTGGGTCGACGACATCCTGCCGCTCCTCACC